>RFQL01000024.1 GCA_009924985.1 Burkholderiaceae bacterium
AAATAAACAAAGAAGGTAAAACAAACAGAGCGCCTGCGAGAATGCCGCCCCAGGTGCGATGCATGAGCCAACCTAAATAGGTGGCGAGTTGCTGGGCTTCGGGGCCTGGTAGCAACATGCAATAGTTCAGGGCATGCAAGAAACGGCGCTCCGAAATCCAACGTTTTTTTTCAACCAACTCATCATGCATCATGGCAATCTGAGCGGTTGGCCCACCAAAACTTGTAAAGCCAAGTTTGACCCAAAAAGCGAGAGCGTCTCGTAATGGGATGGGCGATCGTTCTCCTTGAGAATTAGGCAGATTGATTTTTAAACCTCATCCATTCCGCCAACAACTTGACTAAAGCCATTATCGACATAGATGATTTCTGCGGTAATGCCACTTGCCAGGTCCGATAAAAGGAAGGATGCAGCATTACCAACATCATCAACGCTAACGTTGCGACGTAAAGGAGCGGTCTTTTCAACTGCATCCAAAATCTTACCAAAGCCTTTAATGCCAGAAGCTGCGAGAGTTTTAATGGGGCCTGCAGAAATACCATTCACCCGAATCCCTTTGGGACCCAATGAGCCAGCAAGATAGCGAACCGATGCCTCTAAGGATGCCTTGGCCAAACCCATGGTGTTGTAGTTCGGAACATTGCGCATCGAACCAAGGTAGGTCAAGGTAAGCAAGGCTGCATTGGGTCGTAACATGGGCATTGCCTCTTTGGCCATGGCTGGGAAACTATAGGCAGAGATATCGTGGGCGATCTTGAAGGCTTCACGACTTAATCCCTCCAGAAAATCCCCAGCAATCGCCTCCCGCGGGGCAAAGCCGATAGAATGAACGAAACCATCAAATTGGGGCCAGTTTTTGGCAAGATCCTTAAAGAGAGCTGTAATTTGCTCATCGCTACCCACATCGCAATCAAAAATCAGCTGGCTATTGAACTCTTTAGCAAACTCCGTAATTCGCTCTTTGAAGCGCTCACCCACATAGGTAAAGGCCAATTCAGCCCCTTCACGATGGCAGGCTTTAGCAATACCATAGGCAATTGAGCGGTTTGAAAGAAGTCCGGTAATGAGGATGCGTTTGCCGTTTAAATAAGCCATCTATTGTCCTTTACTCCAAAATTGATTTGCTATCTACAATTGTTGCATATGCTAAGCCAAACTAGACTCAATTCCGTCGGGGCGCCAATTCGAGCCCTGATTTTGCTATTGGCTCTAGGAACCCTGCTTGGCTTGGTGTCTTATTCTGGCGAAGGTATCGCAGCACAAGGTATTGCTCAATACGGTAAGCCTAAATATGCGGATGGCTTTGCTCATTTTGATTACGCCAATCCCAAGGCCCCGAAGGGTGGTACCTTAACTTTGCCCAATCCAGATCGGCGAACCAGTTTTGATAAGTTCAATCCCTTTACACTGCGCGGCGTTACAGCCCCCGGGATTGGCGCTTTAATGTTTGAGTCTTTAGCAGTAGGTAGTGCCGATGAAGTATCCAGTGTGTATGGGCTCATTGCAGAGGATATTCAAGTAGCGCCTGACAAAATGTCGGTGAGCTTTCGGATTCGATCCGAGGCACAGTTCTCCGATGGTTCGCCCATCTTAGCAAGCGATGTTAAACATAGCTTTGACACTCTCATGAGTAAGCTAGCGAATCCTCAATACAGAACAATCTATGCTGATGTGAAGCAAGCAGTCGTTGTATCTGAACGCGTGATTCGGTTTGATTTTAAGACTCGTAATAGTGAACTACCCTTGATGGTGGGTGGTCTACCAATCTTCTCTAAGAACTGGGGTGTTAAACCAGACGGTAGCCTTACTGCCTTTGACAAAATTACGTTTGAACATCCGATTGGAAGCGGGCCTTATGTGATTGAGTCTTACCGTGCTGGTAAATCCATGATTTATAAGCGCAACCCTAACTATTGGGGCAATAAAGTGAATGTCCGAGTTGGCTTTTATAACTTTGATCGGATTGTTTATAAGTTATACAGCGACGACGCAGTGCGACTAGAGGCATTTAAGGCGGGCGAGTTTGATGCGCTAGTGGAATATCGCGCCAAGAACTGGGCAAAGAGTTATGTGGGCCCCAAGTTTAATAACGGTACCCTCATTAAGAAGGCCTTCCAAAACCATAATGGGGCTGGCATGCAAGGCTTTGCCATGAACTTACGTCGTCCTATTTTTCAGGATGTGCGTGTGCGGAAGGCTTTGGGGTATGCCTTAGATTTTCAGTGGTTAAATCGACAACTTTTCTTCGATCAATACGGACGCATCAACAGTTATTACACCAATAGTGATCTGAGTGCAAACTACCAAGGTGAAACGGTCCCGACGGAAGCCGAACTCAAGCTATTAAAACCATTACAAGCGAAGTATCCTCAATACGTTCCGGAGGTGGTGTTTGGGGCAATGCCACCACCGCCCAGTACAGAAGCTCCGAGCAGCCTGCGGAACAATTTACGTAAAGCCCGTGAGTTGTTAGCAGAGGCGGGTTGGACGTATCGCGATGGGGCGCTCCGTAACGCCAAAGGAGAAATTTTTCGCTTCGAGATTGTGGAGGATGGCCCATTCTTCATGCGTATTCTCTCAGCGTATGTGCGTAATCTCGAAAAGTTAGGTATCAAGGTTGATATTCGAACTAGTGACTATGCTCTGCATCAAAAGCGTATGGATGACTATGATTTTGATATGACCACCATTCGTTTCCCTGACACCCAAAGCCCTGGTAATGAACTGTATGATCGCTTTGGAAGTGCAGCTGCCAAAGAAAGAGGCTCAGATAACGTGATTGGTGTGCAATCCCCAGTCGTGGATGCGCTGATTGATGCGATCGTAAAAGCCGAGACCCGTGAGCAGTTACAAGCGGCTACTCGATCATTAGATCGCGTGTTATGGAACAGTTACTTTGTGGTTCCTCATTGGTATAACCCAACACATCGCATTGCATTCCGTAAGGAGATGGGCTACCCCAATCCTCCTTTGTATTACTCCGCAGAGTCATGGATTTTATCCACCTGGTGGTTACAAGAGGCCCGTCAATGAACTCTGAGATTCTCGTCTATATTCTCAAACGCATTCTGTTGATGATCCCCACTTTGCTGGGGGTTCTGACCCTGACCTTTGCGGTGGTGCAATTTGTTCCTGGCGGTCCTGTAGAGCAGTTAATGTTGGAGTTGAGAGGTAAGGGGGACGCAGCAGTCGGCGGTGAGTCCTCCGGCGGGGGAACGACCTATCGAGGACGGCAAGGATTAGACGCAGAACGTTTAGAGCAAGTTAAAGCCTTATATGGTTTTGATAAGCCGCCTCTCGAACGGTATGTTGCGATGCTAAAACGCTTTGCTCAATTTGATCTGGGGCAAAGCTATTACCAGCATAAGAGCGTGTGGGACCTGGTGATGTCTAAATTACCTGTATCTATCAGCATCGGTTTGTGGACCTTTTTCATTAGTTACTTGATATCAATCCCCTTGGGTATTTCAAAGGCAGTGCGTGATGGCACACGGTTTGACCGAGTGACCAGTACCATGATTTTGGTTGGCTATGCAATACCAGGATTTGTTTTGGGTGTCTTGCTTCTTGTATTGTTTGGTGGCGGTAGTTTTCTACAGATCTTTCCCTTGCGGGGCTTGACTTCCGATAACTGGAATGAACTCAGCATGATGGCTAAGGTCTTGGATTATCTGTGGCACTTAATCTTACCCATTACTGCGTCGGTACTTGGAAGTTTTGCAGTGATCACCATGCTAACTAAAAACTCGTTTTTGGAGGAGATCCGCAAGCAATACGTGTTAACGGCGCGAGCAAAGGGACTTAGCGAGAGTAAGGTTTTGTGGAAGCATATTTTTCGGAATGCGCTCATCCCCTTAATTACTGGATTTCCGGCAGCATTCATTGGCGCCTTCTTTGCAGGCTCATTACTGATTGAGACCTTGTTTTCATTAGATGGGCTTGGCTTACTCTCGTATGAGGCGGTTATGAAGCGCGATTACCCAGTGGTGTTTGGCACTCTTTATTTATTTACCTTAATTGGCCTAGTAACCAAATTAATTTCTGATCTTTGCTATGTCTTGGTTGATCCGCGCATACAGTTTGGTTCAGGGGGTGGCTCGTGAGTCGCTGGTCACGCTTTAAGTCCAATCGCTTGGGCTACTGGAGCCTGTGGATTTTCTCAATCCTGTTTGGACTCAGTCTTTGTGCAGAATTGATTGCCAACGACAAACCCCTAGTGGTTCGTTATGAGGGCCAATTTTACTTCCCGATGATTCAGAATCACCCAGAGACTGTCTTTGGCGGAGACTTTGCAACTCCAACCGATTTCTTAGATCCCGATATCAAGAAAAATATTACCCAAGGTTCTAATTGGGCTATCTACGCCCCGATCCCTTATCACTTTGAGACCCTGAATTATTTCTCTAAGGAGCCCAATCCCGCATCACCTTCTTTAGATAACTGGTTAGGCACAGACGATCGGGGACGTGATGTTTTATCCCGTTTAATTTATGGCTTCCGTCTCTCAATTTTATTTGGGATTGCTTTAACGATTGTGGGAGTAGTAGTTGGGGTTTTGACCGGCGCACTGATGGGATTCTTTGGGGGGCGCTTTGATCTAATCACGCAGCGCATCATTGAGATTTGGTCAGCGATGCCCGAGTTATACCTTTTAATTATTTTTGCCTCGATCTTTAATCCCAGCGTTCTTTTATTAATTATTTTGTTAGCAGCATTTGGATGGATGGGTTTGTCGGACTATGTGCGAGCAGAGTTCTTTCGGAATCGTGCCTTGGAGTATGTGCGGGCTGCTAAAGCATTGGGTCTTACGAATACTCAAATCATGTGGCGCCACATTTTGCCTAATAGCTTGACCCCCGTGATCACTTTTTTACCATTTCGGATGAGTGCCGCCATTTTGTCTCTCACCAGCTTGGACTTTTTGGGCTTAGGTGTGCCACCTGGCACCCCGAGCTTGGGTGAGCTCTTATCGCAAGGTAAGGCCAATCTGGATGCATGGTGGATTTCCTTATCTACTTTTGTGGTCTTAGGTGGAACACTTCTTTTACTTACTTTTATGGGAGAGGCCTTACGCGATGCATTCGATTCCCGTAAAAGTAATCCCTTGACTGGGGCAAGAGTATGAGCGCCAGTTTATTGCGATATGAGAACTTCTCGCTGTCGTTTGGTAGTGGTCGGCGGGAGAAATTTGCGGTACGCGATTTATCCTTAGAAATCGATATGGGTGAACGAATTGCCTTAGTGGGCGAATCAGGTTCAGGCAAAACGTTAACGGCGCTTTCCCCCTTGCGTTTGCAACCTGAGGGGGCACACTCTACGGGCAAAATTTTTTGGCGCAGAGCAGACGGTATTGAGGTCAATCTTTTGGATTTAAGTCTAGAAGAAATCAGAGAGGTGCGGGGGCGCGAGATCGCCATGATCTTCCAGGAGCCCATGACCGCATTAAACCCATTATTTACGATTGGTAATCAGATAGTCGAAGCGGTTCAAGTGCATGAACCTTTATTACCTTTGGCGGAATGTCGCAAGACAGCGGTTGCATTGTTAAAGAAAACAGGCATACCTGAAGCAGAGGAGCGTTTTCATGCTTACCCTCACCAGCTATCTGGTGGTCAGCGGCAACGCGCCATGATTGCTATGGCATTGGCATGCAAACCAAGATTACTCATTGCTGATGAGCCAACGACGGCTCTTGACGTGAGCTTGCGTCTACAAATTTTAGATTTATTAAAAGATCTCCAAGAAGAGGCAAAAGATCGTGGGGGAATGGCGATTCTTTTAATTACCCATGACCTTAACTTAGTAAAACATTTTGCCCATCGTGTGGGTGTTTTGAATCAAGGTTGTTTGGTAGAAAGTGGTTCTACCCATGAAGTATTTGCCCACCCTAAAAATAATTACACAGAGCAATTAGTCAATAGCCAGCCGGTGAGGGAGCTATTACCGCTGGTTCCCTTAGCGCCGGTGCTCCTGAAGGTGAATGATTTAAGTGTGTCTTATCCCCAGTTTAATTTCTCAGGAGCCGGACTGCGGATTACGAAATGGTTTACTAAGGCCAAACGCAATACGGTGCTACAACCCGTGAGCTTCCAGCTGAAGCAAGGTCAGACCATTGGCGTTATTGGTGAATCGGGTTCTGGAAAAACAACCTTAGCAATGGCCGTATTGGGCCTTCTGGGTGAGACCACTGCGCACCTTGCTGGTGATGTCGAAGTTTTAGATCAATCGTGGCAAGCGCTGTCATCACTCGCTAGAAGAGCAATGCGTGCGAACTTACAAGTGATCTTTCAGGATCCATTTGGTTCTCTATCGCCCCGCATGACCATCTTTGAGATTGTTGCAGAGGGATTAAATATTCATCAACCCAAACTTTCTCTTGCCGAACGTGAGGTGCGCGTTATCGAAATTTTGCGTGAAGTCGGCCTTGATCGTTCAGCTATGACGCGTTATCCCCATGAGTTCTCTGGTGGGCAACGACAGCGGATTGCCATTGCACGCGCTCTGATCCTTAAACCACAGATTTTGGTCTTGGATGAGCCAAGTTCAGCCTTGGACGTATCGATTCAAAAACAGGTCTTAGCTCTTTTGAGCTCACTTCAAAAAAAATACAATCTTGCCTACTTAATCATTAGCCATGATTTAGCTGTGATTCGTGCCATGTCCCATGAATTGATGGTTTTGCGGAGAGGCGAAGTGGTGGAATATGGCGAAACGGAGGCAATGATTGCGAACCCCAAAGAGCCCTATACAAAAGCCTTATTTGCTGCTGCCGAGCTTGTCTAGAGCTAAATTCTAGTAAAAACAAGTACTTAAAGAAGGTAAATTCGGGCAAACCCGCTTTCTAAATTGAGCGGGCTTTGTTAGAATCACGCTATGTCTTTGAAAAAGCTAGTGATCTCTTTGTCTTTTAAGCCTATGGCCGTCTTGGTTTTGGGCTTTGTTTTCTCATTGGCGCATGCCAATCCTGCCGAAGTGGTGGGCAATAAAGATGCTACTAAGTTAGAGAGCAAGATCGAGAGTACATCTTCATACTTTGCCCGTTTCACCTATCAGGTGGTTGATTCGGTATCGAGTAAAACGGAATCCTTGATTAACGATGCGATGCAACTCATTGGAGTTCGTTATCGCTGGAATGGCGATTTGCCCCAATCTGGTTTGGATGCTAGTGGCTTTGTCCGTTTTGTATTTAGAGATAAATTAGGTTTTTTATTACCACCCAAGTCTTCGCAGATGAGTAAAGTGGGAAAGCCCATTACCCGCGAAGAGTTGCAACCCGGTGATTTGGTGTTCTTCAATACCATGCGCTTGACCTTTTCCCATGTTGGTATTTATGTAGGCGATAATAAATTCATTCATTCGCCCGCTAAAGGCTCCACAGTCCGTGTCGATGATTTGGCGAGTAGCTATTGGGACAAACGTTTTGACGGGGCGCGTCGTTTGGATGGTAGCGATGAACTTAGTAATGCAGAACGTAATGCCCTGATTCAGGAAGCCAAGAAATTACGTTTACAAACGCGTAACTTGTAATAGGCAAGTCGACTAAAAGACCCTAAGTTTTTCTCGTATCTCCGCAATTTTCTCTTGGGCGGCCTGCTCTCCCGCAAGAATGGCGGCATTTCTAGAGCGAAAGTCTGCACTACCCATTTGCTTAAGTTGTGGCGTAATCAATACATCGGCTTTCGCAATTTCATATTGATTAATACTTTGTTGCATGATGTTGATCGTTTGTTGAAGCAGCCCTAGGGTGCCACTGGAATTAAAGGTATTTGTATCAGACGAGATGTTGACTGCAATGATGAAGTTGGCGCCCATTTCCTGAGCATAACGAACGGGTACAGGAGCTACTAGACCACCATCAACATATTCTTTACCCTGAATTACTGCTGGTTGAAAAACTCCGGGCACACTGCAAGAGGCCCGCACTGCCAAGCCGGTATCTCCCCTTTGAAAAAGAATGCCCTTACCAGTTTGTAGTTCTGTGGCAACAATACCTAAGGGAATACTCATTTGCTCAATCGTTTTATTCTGAACCTCACGATTCACCATGCTCTGCAGTGCATCGCCCTTGATCAAGCCACCAAATCGTCCTGCAAATGGATAGGCCCAATCTGCAATGGCAGCCTCATCCAGATTAAGACCGATGCGGTTAAGATCAAGTCCGCTATAACCTGAGGCATAAAGTGCTGCAATCACACTCCCAGCGCTAGCTCCAACGATCATATTGGGGCGAATACCTTGCGCTTCTAGTATTTTGATGACCCCGATATGGGCAAAACCTCTGGCAGCACCAGACCCCAAAACTAATGCAATGTTAGGCTTGCGGCGTTCGCCCCATAAACTACATCCTGAAAGGACGCTAACCCCAAATAGCCCAAAGGCCTTGAGCGCAGTACGACGATTTTCTGGGGAGGATTTTTGGGGAGGGTGAAAATGAGACATATGGCTATTGTATTGACCCTACCTTATAATGGCGAATCGGTGCAAATTGCTACGAAACTAAAAGATTCGTTTGATTGCCGAGCATCCCCAAAATAAGAATTAACTTGAGTGAGCTCGACATAAGCCAGAAAACACCCCAAACCCATTTTGACGATTGCGAATGAACCATTAAACAGGTAAATCCTGTTTAGCCAAATTGTATGGATACTGATCACTATAAGCGCGTAGTTGAGACCGCATTAATTTGCACTCAAGAACCTTTAACAGCAAATGAACTCAGCCGATTATTTGTAGAGCCTCCTTTGGCATCTGCGGATCTCCAAAAAATACTTTTTGAGATTCAAAAGGAATGGCATGACAAAGGCATGGAGCTGGTCAATATAGCAACTGGCTGGCGTTTCCAGAGCCGTCTCAACATGCGCGAGTATTTGGATCGCTTAACACCAGAGAAACCTCCCAAGTACTCACGAGCAGTGATGGAAACTTTAGCAATCATTGCCTATCGTCAGCCCGTTACTCGCGGTGAGATCGAAGAGGTGCGTGGCGTTGTTGTGAGTAGTAATGTCATGCGTCAGCTAGAAGATCGTGGCTGGGTTGAGGTAGTAGGTCACAAAGATACGATCGGCCGCCCAGGCCTCTATGCAACTACCAAACAGTTCTTAGACGATCTCAGCTTAAAAGATTTACAAAGCCTACCCATGTTAGAAGATGGCTCTATTTCTGCTGAGGCCTTAGGACAGGCTGTGATTGAATTTGATGCTGATGCGACCGTGGAAACAGTTATTCCATTAGTGCCCTTGAACAACGCCGAGCACGATGACAAATCCTGATCAAGATTCTCTTACACCTAATCCAGTAGCAGAGGGGTCGGTCGATAGTCCCTCTTCGGGTGATTCAGAGGCTGGGGAGCGTAAAGACCGCGGTGAGCGCGGCCCCAAACGTTTTCATAAATCGAACAATAAGGCCCGTGGTAAGTTCGGCAATAAAAATAAGCGCCGCGATGGGCCAAACCCTCATGCAGAGGCTGACGGAGAACCAACCAGACCCTCACCAAAATCAGCACAACTTCAGGCAGAGACCGAAGCCTTATTTGCCTCGGTGGTTTCTGGAGAATTTGATGCAGCTCTTGATGCCCCAGAGACTGAAGCTTATGCGGTTGACGAGCCCGGAGTAATTTCGCATGAGGCCGGCATTGAGCAGCGAGCCTCTAAAGCGGGAGATGAGGAATCGGATGAGCTCGACAATCCGACTGATTTAGAGCGCTTGCAATTTGCCAGTATGGATGAGCTACCACTGAGCTTGCGGGATGAAGTATGGTCTGATCTTGATGGTCTCGATGATGATGCCGAAGATGAGGACACCGTTAAGTTACATAAGGTCCTGGCGGATGCAGGAATGGGATCACGTCGCGAGATGGAAGATTTGATTATTCAGGGACGTGTTTCTGTAAATAGTATGCCGGCGCACATTGGTCAACGTGTGGGCCCTAGCGATATCGTGCGCATTAACGGTAAACCGGTGCATCGTAAGATTCAGACTAAGCCACCGCGTGTCATTCTGTACCATAAGCCTGCCGGAGAGATTGTTAGTCAAGCTGATCCTGAGGGTCGCCCAAGCGTCTTTGATCGCTTGCCAAAACCTCGGCAAGGTCGTTGGATTGCAGTAGGCCGCTTGGATTTCAATACAGAAGGCCTTTTGTTATTTACCACCTCAGGCGAATTGGCAAATCGCTTGATGCATCCTCGTTATGGAGTTGAACGTGAATATGCAGTTCGTATCCTCGGTGAACTGTCGGCTGAATCGGCAGAACAATTAAAAACAGGAATACAGCTCGATGACGGTCAAGCACGCTTCTTGCGTTTAAGTCAAGGCGGTGGTGATGGCGCAAATCGTTGGTACTCCGTAGCACTTACTGAAGGACGTAATCGTGAGGTACGTCGCATGTTTGAGGCAACGGGGCATGTAGTCTCTCGTTTAATTCGGACCCGCTACGGTATGTTCATATTGCCCCCCCGTTTACGGCGCGGTAAGTGGGAAGAGGTGCCTCTTGAAAACATTACTCAATTGATGCGTGCTGCTGGCTTAAAGGTTCCACAAATGGGAAATAAAGAAAGGGGAGGTCCTCAAGGCCGAACTTCCAGCATGGATCCTCAAAGTGATCCTAATTTCCAGCCCGATCCAATGCAAACCTCGGTATCTTATTGGGGGTCGAAAGAGGCGCTCACGATGGCCTCCAACCATTCTCAGGGTACATCTCATTTGCCAGGTCAGGGCAGAGGTTCCAACAATGGAGCTGGCCGATCAGGCTTCGGTCAAAAAGGTCAACGCGGAACCGGAGGAAAACCTGGCGGTCAACGCCCCAAGGGGCAAAAGATCCATCATGGAAGCGGCTTTAGTGCTGGGCCGGGAGGAGCTGGAGGTGGCGGTCAAAAGCGTCCCAATCGGGGCAAACCCTTTAAGGGACCTAGAAAACCCCGAAATCCGGGTGAAAGTTTATGATTTGACTAGAGATTTTATGATTCGGGTATAATTTCGATCGCACCGGCTGATGTTGAATGCAACGTAAGCTGGCCTGTTCTGGTAGTTAGGAATATGGGCTTTGTAGGCCCATTTTTTTTTGCCAAACGGCGTGTCATGAGTGATGTTTGTGTGGGGATCGCGTGAAAGAACAGCAGATTATTTCTGCCGAAGTGGGCAATTTAGGCTATTCGCTGGTTGATATCGAGCGAGAGGGTCGTGGTTTGCTCCGTGTGACGATCGAAAACCCCGACTTTGATCGCATGATTACGGTGGAAGATTGTGAGAAGGTAAGTCATCAGCTGACCTATACCTTGGCGGTTGAGAACGTTCCTTATGAGCGTCTTGAGGTCTCATCGCCAGGATTAGATCGCCCCGTTAAGACGGCTGTTGAGTTTATTCGGTTCGCAGGGTTGGAAATTGATCTGAAATTGCGGGTGGCAGTTTCAGGAAGAAAGAATTTTAGGGGAGTGCTGCAGGGCCTAAAAAGTGGCTCGGTAGATTCTCCAGATGCACGGTTTAGTTTGTTATTTGAGGCGAGTGATGGATCTACTGCTGAGCTTGAATTTAGCTTGGCTGAAGTTGAAAAAGCTCGCTTGGTCCCTGTAATTGATTTCAAAGGAAAAAAATCATGAGTCGTGAAGTTCTCATGTTGGCAGAAGCCCTCGCCCGTGAAAAGAATGTTGATCGTGAGATTGTTTTTGAAGCTCTCGAACTGGCATTGGCATCCGCCACTAAAAAACGCTACAGCGAAGATGTGGATATTCGGGTTTTGATTGACCGTGATAGCGGTGAGTATGAGACCTTTCGCCGCTGGTTGGTCGTTCCAGACGAAGCTGGCTTACAAGAGCCCGACAAAGAGATTTTGCAATTTGAGGCCAAAGAGCAAATCTCCGATATCGAGGTAGATGATCACATTGAAGAGCAGATCGAGTCTTTGGCGTTTGGTCGGATTGGCGCTCAGGCAGCTAAACAGGTGATCTTGCAACGTATTCGGGATGCTGAACGTGAGCAAATTCTGAATGATTACCTCGAGCGGGGCGAAAAGATCATGACCGGTACGGTCAAGCGTGCCGACAAAAATGGCTTAATTATTGAATCGGGTCGGGTTGAGGCTTTACTTCGCCGTGATCAAATGATCCCCAAAGAGAACCTTCGTTCTGGCGATCGTGTCCGCGCGTATATTTTGAAGGTTGATCGCGAAGCACGTGGTCCGCAAATTGAGCTCTCACGTACATGCCCCGAGTTTTTAATGAAGTTGTTCGAGAATGAAGTGCCTGAGATCGAGCAACGGCTTTTGGATATCAAGGGCGCTGCTCGTGACCCAGGAGTTAGGGCCAAGATTGCTGTGGTCACCCACGATAAACGCATCGATCCAATTGGTACTTGCGTCGGTGTTCGTGGCACTCGTGTAACAGCAGTTCGCAATGAAGTTGCTGGCGAGGCTGTTGATATCGTTCTGTGGTCTGAGGATCCTGCGCAATTTGTGATTGGCGCATTAGCACCTGCCCAGGTCTCATCGATTGTGGTGGATGAAGAGCGCCATGCTATGGATGTGGTAGTAGACGAGGAGAACTTAGCGATTGCGATTGGACGCAGTGGGCAAAACGTTCGTTTAGCGAGTGAGTTGACCGGTTGGCAAATTAATATCATGACACCCGAAGAGTCTGCTGAGAAATCTGAAAAAGAGTCAGTTGTAGTCCGCCAATTGTTTATGGATAAGTTAGACGTGGATCAAGAGGTTGCTGATATCTTGATTGAAGAGGGCTTTAACTCCTTAGAAGAAGTAGCCTATGTACCTTTGTCCGAGATGCTTGAGATTGAATCATTTGATGAGGATACTGTTAATGAATTAAGAACACGGGCACGTGACTCTTTATTAACGATGGAGTTAGCTAAGGAAGAGCGTATTGAGGAAGTATCGCAAGACCTTCGTTCGCTTGAAGGCCTTTCTCCCGAATTGATTTCAACGCTAGCTGAGAATCAAGTGCATACGCGCGATGATTTAGCTGGTTTAGCAGTAGATGAGCTAGTGGAAATCACTGGTATGGATGAAGAAATAGCCAAAACGCTCATTATGAAAGCGCGTGAACATTGGTTTAACGCATGAGGAAAAGCGCATGGCTACGACAACTGTAAAAGGACTGGCTGAGGAGCTAAAAAGAAGCTCGGCAGATTTATTAGTCCAACTGAAGGCTGCTGGAATTGAGAAAGAATCGGAATCTGACAAGATTACTGACAAGGATAAGACCGCACTATTGGGATACCTCCAAAAAGCCCATGGAAGTGCTGATGCTGGGACTCGTAAAAAAATTACCTTAACTAAGCGTGAGACTAGTGAGATTCGTCAAGCGGATTCAGCTGGTCGGACTCGTACCGTGCAAGTCGAGGTGCGTAAAAAGCGGGTTTTGGTCAAGCGCGATGAGTCTGCAAAACCAGAAGAAGCTGCCGAGGAAAAAGAGGTCAAGGCGCCTGTTGAGAAAAAGCCAATTTTGTCGGATGAGGAATTAGAAAAACGTGCTGCTGAAGCCTCGCGTCAAGCTGAGTTATTGGCTAGACAAGAAGCGGAGATGAAAGCCGCGAGCGAGCAAAAGCAAAAGAAAGTTACTAATGAGCTTAAGCCCAGTAAAGCAGAAGTTGATCAAGAGCTAGCCACAAAAGAGAAAGCCAGTAAAGATTTAGCTGAGCTTCGTACCCGACGCGCTGCGGCAGAGGCTGAAGTATCTGCCATTCGGGACATGATGAGTGCACCCGCACGAGTTTTAAAAGCGCCTAGTGAAGTTGCTAGCGAAGAAGCGAAGAAGGGCACTTTACATAAGCCTGTAAAGGCTGATGGTGGCGATGATAAAAAGAAACCTGCTAAGGTAGGCGGTAAATTAATCAAGTCTTCCGAGACTTCCTCAACGTGGCAAGAAGAAGGGGCAAAACGGAAGGTTGGATTAAAAACCCGTGGTGATATGAGTGGTGGTTTGGGTGGCGGATGGCGCAGTGGCGGCGGACGTAAGAAGCAACACCAGAATCAAGAGGATAACCCAGCAACTAATTTCCAAGTCCCTACAGAACCTGTTATCCGCGATGTATATATCCCTGAAACCGTTACGGTTGCTGACTTAGCGCACAAAATGTCTGTCAAGGGCGCAGAGGTGATTAAGCTGCTGATGGGGATGGGTCAAATGGTAACGATTAATCAAGTCCTGGACCAAGATACTGCAATGATCATTGTTGAGGAGATGGGCCATAAGGCGCATGCCGCCAAATTAGATGATCCTGAAATAGAGTTGGGTGCCTCGGCAGAGGATGCACCGTTGCTACCAAGACCACCCGTAGTTACGGTGATGGGACACGTTGACCATGGTAAGACATCTTTGCTCGATAAGATCCGGGTCGCAAAAGTGGCCGCTGGTGAGGCTGGAGGGATTACCCAGCATATTGGTGCTTATCACGTAGAGACCCCACGTGGAGTTATTACCTTCTTGGATACACCGGGTCATGAGGCCTTTACGGCAATGCGTGCCCGCGGTGCGAAGGCAACCGATATCGTGATCTTGGTCGTAGCGGCCGATGATGGTGTGATGCCGCAGACGCGCGAAGCAATTCACCATGCAAAAGCAGCCAATGTGCCATTGGTTGTGGCGATTAATAAGATTGATAAGCCAGAAGCCAATACGGATCGCGTCAAGACTGAATTAGTGAGTGAACAAGTTGTTCCTGAAGAATACGGCGGCGACTCTCCATTCATTGGGGTCTCTGCAAAAACAGGTGAAGGGATTGATGCACTTCTCGAGAACGTGTTGTTGCAGGCAGAAATTTTGGAACTCAGAGCCCCCAAAGATGCGCCAGCACAAGGCATTGTGATTGAGGCACGCCTGGATAAAGGTCGCGGCCCAGTAGCTACTGTATTAGTTCAGTCTGGCACCTTAAAACGGGGCGATATGCTTTTGGCAGGCCAGTCTTATGGACGCGTTCGCGCCATGTTAGATGAGAATGCTAAGGCAACCAATGAAGCTGGCCCATCGATCCCAGTGGAAATCCAAGGTTTGTCGGAAGTACCTGATGCAGGCGAATCATTCCAGGTGGTGGCGGATGAGCGCAAGGCTCGTGAGATCGCTTTGTTCCGTCAAGGCAAGTTCCGTGATGTGAAGTTAGCCAAGCAACAAGCTGTCAAGCTCGAGAACATGATGGAGAATATGGGCGAAGGCGCGGTTGAGGCTAAGCTCTTGCCCATCATTATTAAGGCGGACGTGCAGGGTTCACAAGAAGCTCTCTCACAGTCTCTCCAAAAACTCTCCACCGCAGAGGTAAAAGTACAAATTGTTCATGCTGCTGTCGGTGGCATTACTGAAACCGATGTGAACTTAGCGATTGCCTCTAAAGGAGTCATTATTGGCTTTAATGCTCGTGCGGATGCGGTTGCCCGTAAATTAGCCGAGACCAATGGTGTAGATATTCGCTATCACAACATCATTTATGACGCGGTGGATGAAGTAAAGGCAGCTTTAAGTGGCATGCTCACCCCCGATAAGAAAGAAGAAATTATTGGTATGGTTGAAATTCGCCAGGTCTTTAATGTATCGAAGGTTGGTGCTATTGCAGGTTGTATGGTGTTAGATGGCATCGTACGACGTAATTCACGAGTTCGTCTATTGCGCGATAACGTCGTTGTATGGACCGGTGAGTTAGATTCCTTAAAACGCTTTAAGGATGACGCAAAAGAGGTCAAGGGTGGTTTTGAGTGCGGCCTTTCTTTGAAGAACAATAATGATATTAAAGAGGGTGATCAGCTGGAGGTTTTCGAGGTCACTGAGGTTGCTAGAACGCTTTAATCAATTGTCGTATGCATAAAACAAGCCCGCATCGCCATCAACGTCTTGCCGATCAGATTCAGCGAGATTTGGCTGAACTCGTTCCTCGCGAACTGCGGGATCCAGCGAATGGCTTAATTACGATCCAGGCCGTTGAGTTATCACCAGATCTTGCCCATGCAAAGATTTATTTCACAGTTTTGGGTGGTGATCCACAATATGCATTGGGATCATTGCAGGAGAAAGCAGGATATCTCCATTCATTACTTTTTAAGCGAATGCATACCCATACTGTGCCCACCTTGCATTTTGTCTTTGACACCTCCATCGAGCGGGGCGCAGAAATGTCTCGATTAATTGATCAGGCATTAGGCTCAAAGCCTAACTAATGAGAATGGCTCAGCGGATTGACGGGGTGGTTCTGTTGGATAAACCCTCCGGAATGAGTTCTCAAAGTGCGGTCACTTCCGTAAAACGACTCCTGCATGCAGAAAAAGCAGGACATACGGGCACACTCGATCCAATGGCTACCGGATTGTTGCCAGTTTGTTTGGGTGAAGCAACCAAGTATTCACAAGATTTATTAGATGCGGATAAGGCGTATCTCGCTCAACTACGTTTTGGGATTCAGACGGATACGGGGGATGCGCAAGGTCAGATCATCGCCGAGAAATCAACGGCAGAGGTCGTTGATAACGCAATGGCCAAGAGTCTGATTGACGCAATGTTGCCTCGTTTTATTGGTGAGATACAACAAGTACCGCCGATGTACTCAGCACTTAAGCGTGATGGTAAGCCACTTTATGAGTACGCGCGTTCTGGTATTGAGATTGAGCGCGAAGCGCGTAGGATCACGATTTATTCGATCAAACTGCTAAATGTTCATTGGCCTGTGATCGATATTGAGGTGCACTGTAGCAAGGGAACTTATATTCGGGTATTGGCAGAGGATATGGGTCATGCGCTTGGTTGTGGTGCGCATTTGATTGGCTTACGCAGAACCATGGTTGGGCATCTTTCATTGGCACAATCAGCCAGCTTGGAAAGCCTTCAATATTCAGCTCCACAGATCTTGCCAGTCGACGCACTATTGCAAACTTTGCCTGAGCTGACTGTGGATGATATTCAAGCAAAACGCTTAGAGATGGGGCAACGCGTTCCATGTGCTGTCAATATCGCGACGCAATGGGCTAACTCTTTATTTCGGATCTATCGTAGCCAAGCACTTCCCCAAAACTTTATTGGCACTGCGGATTGGCGTTCAGGTGTTTTACATCCTCGTCGCTTTATCTCCCAGCGTCTGATTAACCAAAACTAATTTTTCACCTTGACTAAGCAAAGTATCAAATGACCAAACGCGCACTTCGTAATATCGCCATCATCGCTCACGTTGACCATGGAAAAACCACTCTCGTTGACCAATTACTCCGTCAATCAGGCACATTTAGGACCAATGAAAAGATTTCTGAGCGGATCATGGATTCGAATGATCTTGAAAAGGAACGTGGTATTACCATTTTGGCAAAAAACTGTGCTGTGGAGTATGACGGTACACATATTAATATTGTTGATACACCTGGGCACGCAGACTTTGGTGGCGAGGTAGAGCGTGTTTTATCGATGGTCGATGGCGTACTTTTACTCGTTGATGCGGTTGAGGGACCTATGCCGCAAACTCGGTTTGTTACCAAAAAAGCCTTGGCACTCGGGTTACAGCCGATTGTGGTTGTGAACAAGGTCGATCGTCCTGGAGCGCGTTGTGATTATGTTATCAATGCCACCTTTGAGCTCTTTGATAAGTTAGGCGCTACAGAGGAGCAACTGGATTTTCCAGTCATCTACGCATCTGGCCTCAATGGTTATGCTGGTACTGATGAGAGTGTGCGCGAAGGGAATATGCGTCCCTTATTTGATTCCGTATTACAGCATGTGCCAGTGCGCGATGATGAAGTGGATGCTCCATTGCAATTACAAATTTCATCAATTGATTACAGCAGCTATGTTGGCAAAATTGGCGTAGGTAGAATCAGCAGAGGCAGAATTAAACCTGGTACGGATGTTATTTGTATCAATGGTCCCGATGGCACACCCTTTAAAGGCCGCATTAATCAAGTATTGAAGTTCAGGGGTTTAGAGCGTGAAGTGGTTGATGAAGCCATCGCGGGTGATATTGTTCTCGTGAATGGCATTGATGATCTAGCCATAGGCACAACTATTTGTGCTCCTGATCGAATTGATGCTCTACCCATGTTAAAGATTGATGAGCCGACCTTAACCATGAACTTTATGGTAAATACCAGCCCATTAGCAGGGCGCGAAGGAAAGTTTGTTACCAGTCGACAGATTCGGGAGCGCTTAGACCGAGAGGTGAAGTCCAATATGGCCTTGCGGGTTCGTGAGACCGATGACGATACCGTATTTGAAGTATCCGGTCGCGGAGAGCTTCATTTGACTATTTTGGTTGAGAACATGCGACGCGAGGGTTATGAGTTAGCAGTATCAAGACCCCGAGTCGTTTTTCATGAAGAAAATGGTGTCAAACTCGAGCCCTATGAAAACCTCACCGTAGATCTTGAGGACACCACTCAAGGCGGGGTCATGGAAGAGCTTGGTAAGCGCAAGGCTGAGTTGTTGGATATGGTGAGTGACGGTAAAGGGCGTACCCGTCTTGAGTATCGAGTTCCTGCGCGGGGTCTTATTGGATTTCAGGGGGACTTTATGACTCTAACCCGCGGCAATGGCTTAATGAGTCATAACTTTGATTCCTATGCGCCTGTGAAAGATGGCATTTTGGGAGAACGTCATAACGGCGTATTAATTAGTCAAGACGATGGTGAGGCAGTAGCCTATGCCCTTTGGAAACTTCAAGATCGCGGTAGAATGTTTGTTTCTCCGGGAGACCCTCTGTACGAGGGCATGATTATTGGAATTCATAGTCGCGATAATGATCTCGTGGTTAATCCAATTAAGGGCAAACAATTAACCAACGTGCGCGCTTCTGGAACGGATGAAGCAGTTCGTTTGGTAACACCTGTGCAATTAACCTTGGAGTATGCCGTCGAATTTATTTCGGATGATGAGTTGGTTGAAGTAACTCCCAAGAGTATTCGTCTACGCAAGCGCTATCTCAAGGAGCATGAGCGCAAGAAGGCTTCACGAGACGACGTCTAATTATTGATTGAGGCTATTTTGCAAAAACGCCTCGCCGTTGCCCCCATGATGGAGTGGACCGATCGCCATTGCCGATCGTTTCATCGTTTGCTAACAAAGCAAGCAGTTCTCTATTCGGAGATGGTAACCGCCGCAGCACTTTTGCATGGTGATCTTCCCCGACATTTGGATTACAACCCCAGCGAACATCCTGTCGTTTTACAGCTTGGTGGCAGCGATCCCTCAGATTTGGCTCGTTGCGCAGAACTTGCCCAGAAGTGGACCTACGACGAAATCGATCTTAACTGCGGCTGTCCCTCAGAGCGTGTCCAAAAAGGTGCTTTTGGTGCTTGTTTAATGGCAGAGCCTGCATTGGTCGCTGACTGTGTCCGAGCAATGCATGTGGCCTGTGATCGACCCATTTCAGTAAAGCATCGACTGGGTTTGGATCAAATGGACGCGTCTCAATCCGAGCACGATTATCGATTTGTGTTGGATTTTATCTTGGCTGTTGCAGATGCGGGCGCATCTCAGGTGACTATTCATGCGCGTAATGCAGTATTAAAAGGACTATCGCCTAAGGAGAATCGAACGAAGCCAGCCTTACATTATGAGATCGCCAAGCAATTGCGCAGCGATGCACAAAAATCATATCCGAACCTTAAGGTACTCCTCAATGGTGGCTTAGAGACTAATGAGCAGATCGCGAATCACTGGCAAGACTTTGATGGGTTTATGGTTGGTAGAGCCGCTTATCATTTCCCAGCAATGCTCTTGGGCTGGGATGATCTTTTGCAATCCGATGGCTTAGCGGCAGGATACCTTTTTAGCGAAACAGCATGGCATCGAATTCAGATTGGACTTGTAAACCAAACCAAGCAGTGGTTTGATGATTGTCAGGAGCGAAAAAAACCGTTTTATCTTGGGGCAATCACTCGCCATATTATGGGCCTTGCCCATGGCAGGGCGGGAGCTAGACGCTGGCGCCAGCGTTTATCGGATCACGGGGCTCTTGCCAAAGTACATACGAAAGAGGCGATTGAGGAGTTCTTTTTTGAGGCTAGCCTTGAGTTGGGAGACTGGGCTGCCTTTGATTTAAATGCTCAATCGGCCTAGTTCTGCAAGGCTCTTGAGAAGTTATAATACGAGTTGTAACAATGGTGGACGTAGCTCAGTTGGTAGAGTCCCAGATTGTGATTCTGGTTGTCGCGGGTTCGAGTCCCGTCGTTCACCCCATTAATTACTCGGTCTTACCTGAATAATTTCGATTGCGGATCCAGTACGATCCGCCTCACCAATAATCATCTCACTTTGATCTTTGACGCTTGGGATCACAATCTCCTCGCAAATTGGCTTAGCGCTCAAGACATTAAAGAAACTACAGTCTTTCTTGGTGGCTGCTGATGTAGCGTGTTCTAAGGGGGATCTCCCAGTCGTTACTGTAGAGGTAACACTCACTGCAGTGACAGGGCTGGCGACTGCCGCAGAGCCTGCGGCAGTCCCTACGCTACTAGCAGCCGCCATAATTGGAGCGGCACACGATTGCAATAATAAGCAGCCTGAGAGTAGAAATAAAGTAAGTGTGGGGCGGACAAATGTCCTATCAACTACTGACGAGACCGAGTCTTTATGGACGACACGCAAGATTGTAGACTCCAGCAGTCCAGTCACCATTAATGACCGGCTCGAAAGTACTATTTGGTGATTTGATCTCATCGATCACCTTACCTTCACCCTTTTTGCCTGACATAAATTTGACATCTAAAGGTCGATATTGATTTTGTCCACAATGGTACTCATTTAAACCAATAATGGAGCTCACTGGCGACTTAGATTTAGGATCAACCCCTGGTTTTTTGAGATCCAGCATAGAAAGGAGTAAGGCCTTATCCCCTGACTTTTTGAGACTTGTTTTATCTACCCATACTGTAATTAGTTCATTACTCCCAAGCTCATCCCAAGCAGCGATTACGTTACCTGAAAAAATCAGAAAAAGAGTAAGAGCGCTAATACGGATTTTCTGAATCATATGGAACCTATTAGGGTCATGAATGTGTTCATCCTACAATTGTAGCGCTAGCATGGTTTGAACGATGCACTAAACCCTATTATTTGGTTTTGATGATAATCTCACGGGTAATTGGAGCAGGATTCATAGTGAGCGGTAGAAGTCCATTATCAGACCATGCCTTACTTAAATTGCGATATTGTTCACTTTGCACCCAGCCTGATTGTCCTGTCGGAAACATAAAGACAGACTGCTCTAGATCATTCAGGTCATAGATGGCACGTAAGCTTGCTGCATGATTGGATTGATATGGGGCGGCTATGTTATTGAGGGCAGGTCGGCCAACATTGACTGTAAAAGCGTCCCCAGGAATGGCGACGCGCACATTAAAAAATGTCGAAAGGAAGGGCAATCCTTTAAAAGGGCGGTGCTCGGAGACCGCTTGATGGGCCTGCCCCCATTGCCACTGATTGGGCGAGCTGCCATAGCGATTTTTTAAATCCGACAGAGCTTTGTCAAGTGCCGTATTAGCCGCCTCCTGGCAGTTTTCAAAATGTGAGGTATTCGGGACATCACACCAGGGGCTATTGGGATTAGCAGTTTGAGCTAAAAGGGCAGCACGAAAGTGTCTGCGGCCATACTCTTCTTTAAAGGAGTCGCCCAAGCGCGAAAATAAGATGCGGGTAAGCTGATCTACCCAGGCATTAAAGATCAATGCACCTACCGACTCTCTTGCCATCGAGCCGTCAAACGATTGAATGAATGATTGTGAAGCAGCTTGCAGCGGGTGCTTAGTCTTTGCTTGTTTAAATAAATCCATCAATGGATAGGATGCAAGCGATAGGGTATCGCCTTGCATAGTTTGCATAGAGCTACGATCGTGTTGGTCTTTTGCTTCAATCATTGATTTAATTCGGTCATACCGAAATGGTAGATCCCAATCACCAGTTAAGGGGTTGGTATTAGTGCTTGAGATAATTTGTTGATTAGCACTGGCTAGCCATCCAGAATCTGGATTAGTGGTACTAGGTAGTTGCTCAAACGGTAGGTAGGCAGTCCAATCAAATTGACGTTCCCAACCAAGAGCTGGAGCCACTCCATAGAAATCTTGCCCAATCTGCCGACGTGGGGCGGTTCCAGCAACTTGCAGGGCAATATTTCCTTGCGTATCAGCAATGGCGACCGTTTGCATCGGTGCATAGTGATGGCGCAAAGCGGATTTAAAAGACTCCATAGAGTCCGCTCGGTTCATCATGATTCCTCCGAGTAATGTTTGGTTCTCAACATCGAGAGCAGTCCAGCGTAAGGTAAGAGCATACCGATTGGTATCAATAATCTTTTGCGCGCGCGCATGGCTATCGGAAATAACTGGCCCATGCCGACTTTGCTTAATAACAAAACGAAATGGCGCCTTATCTTTAATCTGGATGATCTCTTCTCGAACCAAGAAAGAGAGAGGTCCATCGGGGCTGATGTATTGATTTGGATTCGTTGGATCAATCTTCTCAAGATAAAGGTCTTGAACATCGGGTCCGGTATTGGTAAAGCCCCAAGCAATTTTATTAGTTCTACCCAGTACCACTGCTGGAATTCCCGGCAGTGTAGCGCCCATCACATTTAAGCCTGGAGCCTCAAGGTGAGCAAAATACCAGGTGGATGGTGCGCTTAGTCCTAAATGGGGGTCATTGGCTAAGAGTGGTTTGCCAGAAACCGTTTTTTTACCAGCCAAGACCCAATTGTTTGATCCCAGACCTTCTTTGTTATCGCTTATCCAGGAGGCTAAATCAGCAGATTGGAGAAGGTAAGGATCTTGTTTGCGATGAGATTGTTTATTTAATGAGATGGGTGATTGTTTAAATACCCCAAGCTCTTTATAGAGTTTTGCAAAGTCAAGATTACTCACGGGAGCATTACCCGGGTAGGGCGGCATCACATCCCAAATCTGGTCAGTGGTCAGGTACTGTGAGAGCTCAAGCCTAAATAACTCTTTTTGCCAGTTATCTCCTAAATCAAGAGCCATCATCAAAGACCAGGCAACGCTATCCGTGGGCGACCAATGGCCTGGTTGGGAGCCAGTTAAAAAGTACTCAATGGGTAGGGCCCAACCTAAGGATTGATTACCAGCATTCACTCCATTGGCATACGCTTTGATGAGCTGCTTAATCTCTGTGGGATAGCGTTCATATTGTTTCTCGGCAGCATATTTAATACCCAGCGTTCTTAGGAAGCGATCCAAAGATACAGTGCGCTCTCCGAGGATTTCAGAAAGACGGCCTGAAGCAAGACGGCGGCTCATTTCTAGCTGCCACGATCGTTCAGTAGCGTGCAAAAATCCCAATGCATAAAATGCATCGCTTTGAGATTTAGCTTTGATATGGGGCACATCGTTTGCATCGAACTGAATTTGTACGGGCTGATTCAGGGAGGCACTCGTCACGACTCCTGAAAAGCTAGATTTTGCAGAAACTAAATAAGTCGCTATCAAGCCAA
>RFQL01000231.1 GCA_009924985.1 Burkholderiaceae bacterium
GCAAAAGCTGCAGCCGATATCCAGCAATTTGTGCAGTCGATGGGGCGGAACTTGAGTTTTTCAGTGGACGAAGTATCGGGTTATCACGTAGTTCGGGTGGTTAACCCCAGCACCGGTGAACTAGTTCGCCAGCTACCGTCTGATGAGCTTCTTAAGATCGCCCGGGACTTTGAGCGCTTAAATAACGTATTAGTCAGCCAACGAGCCTAAATATTACATGCCAATGAGCAAGATTGGCATGTAAATTGCATAAGATAAGTATTCCTATCCCTACAATTAGTACTTACTCATTTATTAGCGAACCTCAAAATGGCAGTTTCTTCTACTAGCTCGAATTCCTCAGCAGGCACGTCGTCCATCGATGTAGCGGCGATCGTTGAGCAGTTAATGACGGTTGAGAATAAACCGTTAGATAAGATTCAAACCCAGATTGAGCAAAAAAAGCTCGTCATTAGCGATCTGGGAACCATTAAAAGTAAAGTCGCTACCTTTCAGGATGCGTTGACTCTATTTCAAACGCCCTCGACCTTTAATAATTCATTGGCCAGCAGCTCCGATGCAACAATCGTATCGGCTACCGCTAGTAATGGAGCCGTGAAGGGCAATCACTCGGTAACGGTGACTAGTCTGGCAACGGCTACCCGCAACACACTGACTGGTTATACATCCAGCACTGCCTCGGCCACAGTGGATGCGACGAACGGTTTTGCGATTACCGTGGCAGGCACCACCTACAACACCAATGGTAATAAAACCGTGAGTGGAGTAGTAACAGCCAATGCGGTAACCGTCTTGGGTGCTAGCCCAAGCATTACGGATCTAAAGAATTGGATTAATGGCCTAGGCGTGAATGTGAGTGCTAGCGTGGTTCAGACCACCAGCAGTTCAAACTGGGCTTTGATGATTCAGGGAACGCAAACAGGTACAACGAATGCTGTTAGCTATACAGGCCTCACGGGCTTAAGCGGCTCACCAGCGGCACTTACCGATACATCAGTTACCGCAGCGGCTAATGCCTCTTTTATTGTTAATGGCACCACCTTCTCCCGCGCTAGTAATACGGTGACCGATGTGATCGATGGCCTTACCTTAAGTTTGAACAAAGCCTCGGCATCTGCTCAAACGATCAGTGTGGGTAAGGGGACTGATGTTTCGAATGATGCCATTAATACGCTGATTAAGGCATATAACGAAGTTATGAGCACGCATAAAAGTATGACCGCGAATAGTGCTAACTCAGATAAGCCCGGAAACTTTGCTAAATCACCCGCTACCTTATCGTTTATCAATCAAATTAAAGACAGCTTTGCCAAGGGTATCTCGTACACCGCCAATGGCACCTTAACGACCATGAGCTTGAGTGCCTTAGGGATTGATTTGCAAC
>RFQL01000232.1 GCA_009924985.1 Burkholderiaceae bacterium
TATGCTTCCTTGATTAACCGCAACGCTCATCTCGGGCAGCAAGTGTTGGACGGCTGGATGGTTCTTGAACTGACTTTTTAGAGCACTATCGATCCGCTCCCACATCCAAAAGCTGGCCTGTTGTTTACGCCTCTCTTGCAGATGACCATTTGCGGTCTCCAGGTTCTGAAAACGCTTTACTTCGCTCCACAACTCCTCAATGCCATGCCCTAACAATGCGCTCATGCGCAAGACCGTGGGGTGCCACTTCTCCTTCACATGGGTGGCATGATCGGGGTTCCCCTGAAATCCCATTAAACGCAGTGAGCTTGTAATAAAGGCTTGAGCACGGGTTGCGGCGTCGGGATCAATATCTGCTTTATTAATCATGATCAGATCCGCAATCTCCATCACCCCTTTTTTGATCGCCTGCAGGTCATCACCAGCATTCGGTAATTGCAACAACATGAACAAATCGGTCATGCCCGCAACCGCAATCTCGCTTTGGCCAACTCCTACGGTCTCCACAATCACGACATCATGGCCTGCGGCTTCTGCTAAAAGCATCACCTCACGCGTACGCTCTGCAACACCACCGAGTGTTCCGGATGAAGGACTGGGACGAATGAATGCGTTGTCGTTTACAGATAGAAGCTCCATGCGGGTCTTATCGCCTAAGATGGATCCGCCCGACAAACTCGAGGATGGGTCTATTGCTAGGACTGCTACCCGATGACCTTGTTTAATTAAGTAGAGGCCAAGGTTCTCGATTAGAGTTGATTTGCCCACACCCGGTACTCCAGAAATCCCCAAACGAAATGATTTGCCTGTGTGAGGCAAGATCGTATTGAGCAATGCATCAGCACGCTCACGATGATCGGTGCGGGTAGACTCTAAAAGAGTAATCGCTTTAGCAAGTGCACGGCGTTGCGCTGGGCACGGTTTACCCAATAAGGCAGCAATCAATTGCTCATCGGTTTGATCGGCGGGCATGGATTAGGTTTGGTGCTTTCGGATTTGCTCTAAGACATCTTTAGCGGATTCCGGTATGGGTGTGCCTGGTCCATAAATTCCTTTGACCCCTGACTCATACAAAAACTCATAATCCTGCCGCGGTATTACACCGCCCACAAAGACGATGATGTCATCGGCACCTTGCTTGCGTAACTCCTGAATAATCGCTGGCACTAGTGTTTTATGTCCAGCCGCCAAGGTCGAGATACCGAGTGCATGCACATCGTTCTCAATTGCTTGGCGCGCACACTCTTCGGGTGTTTGGAACAAGGGTCCCATATCCACATCGAAGCCCAGATCTGCAAAAGCGGTTGCTACTACTTTTGCACCACGGTCATGACCGTCTTGGCCTAGTTTGGCAATCATCACGCGTGGGCGACGGCCATAT
>RFQL01000233.1 GCA_009924985.1 Burkholderiaceae bacterium
TAAATCATTACCTCGCAAGAGCCATTGATAAAACTCCACCTGGCGCTTATAGGCAATTTGCCAATCAGCCCACGCAGTAAAGGTTTGTAAAAAACTTGTAAATCGATTGTTAGCTAATTCCTAATCAAGCTTCTTGGTTGCTTAGGGTCTTAAAAACTTTCAATTTAGGAGTATAAAAATGTCAAATTCTGACAAGAAACAACCGACCCAAACAGGCCCAAAAAGCCTGGCTGGAAAAGCAATTGCTCGTCGAAACTCAATGAAACACGGCATGCGCGCAAAGAAGTTACTCACCTCTTTTGAAGATCCGAAAGAGTACGAGGATCATGCTGAACGAATCTTTCAGACTTTAGTTCCGCAAGATTACATTGAGGAAGAGATTGTGCATGCCTATGCGTATGCCATCTGGTCCTCACCTCGGGGCGAGCGCTATTTGCAAGCCAAATCGACGAAAAATCGGTATGTGGATGAGGAAACTATTGCAAAAAAGCTGGGTATCAAGCCCGATTTACTGCCGTTTGTCCCTAGATACCTTTGTAAGATGGATTATGAAATCTCACCAGAACGTACTGTAGACGGTGTGTATCTCTATGAGCGATTTAAAGAGTTGGAAAAAGAGATCAAGGATAGTGATCTTGGGCAATGGGATTTACAGAAAACAGCCGCGCTCTACACCGAGTTATTTGATCGATTTGAGCAGTGGAATGATGAGCCGCTGTATTGCAATGCAAATCGTGAAATAGATGAGAAGTGGATAAAGGATCCGCACAGTTTTTGGAAGAGGCTGGAAGGTTTTTCCTGTTGCCTTTATTTCGAAGCAAATTTTATGCGCTTAAAACCACAGATTCGAGTGATTTATGAAAATGAATTTTGGGTCAATGCGATGAATGCTTCATTAGCTCAAGGATTTAGCGGGCACTATGAGAAAACCCAGAACTTTGCTTTTAAACAGTTAGAGCGTTTATATGCCTACCGACGTTTGAAGCAGAAGTCTGAAAAGAATGGTGTCTAAGCCAGAGCGGCTAGAGAGCTTAGGTGGGTATGGATTTAAACAAACGAAATGCCAAATTTGGGAGATGAATCAAGCACTTCCTGATTTTGGTCTGATGTAATTTGCAGCACATGGCATGCAGTTTTGCGTGCCATGCAATGTTCTTTAACAATTCAAGTCGCTGACAAACCACCCTAGGCGTAATGCTTGGGGTGGTTCTACTGCCACGCTCTTTGTGTGTGCTCTTGTGTTTTAAACACAGCAGGGCGATCCATTGCGAAAAATAAAAAAGAGCTTGACGCACAGTGCGATCAAACCCTTTAGATGTTTGGTTGCGGGGATAGGATTTGAACCTATGAC
>RFQL01000234.1 GCA_009924985.1 Burkholderiaceae bacterium
TGATGGTACCTTAGGCAAACCAGGCATCGTCATAATATCTCCACAAACCATTACAACAAACTGAGCTCCGGCAGCCAATCGAACTTCCCGAATGGTAATAACGTGATTTTCAGGTGCGCCGCGTAATTTGGGATCGGTTGAGAAAGAACTTTGAGTTTTTGCAACGCATACAGGGTAATGACCATAACCCTGTTCTTGTAAATTTTGAATTTGCGTACGAATTTTTGAATCTGCGACTACTTCACTAGCACGATAAACTTTTTTCGATATCTTGTTAATCTTATCCCATAGGGTATCACTGTCATCGTACACAAATTGCATCTTCTTATCAGTAGTTTCGCAGAGTTCGACTACCACCTTGGCGAGTTCTGACACCCCTTTGCCGCCATCACCCCAATGGGATGCCAAGACAATCTTTACGCCAAGTTTTTCCATGCGCTGACGAATCATTTCAATTTCTGCAGGAGTATCACTGGTAAATTTGTTAATAGAAACGACGCATGGCAGACTGTAGACATTGGTTATATTCTCCACATGGCGCTCAAGATTCACTAAACCTTTGTCTAACGCTTCGAGATTTTCCGTTGTCAAAGTAGTTAAGTCCGCGCCACCATGATATTTCATTGCTCGTACAGTAACGACAATAACCGCTGCGGATGGTTTTAAGCCCGACTTTCGACACTTAATGTCAATAAACTTCTCCGCACCCAAATCCGCACCAAATCCGGCTTCAGTAACAACATAGTCTGCCAACTTCAATGCCGCTTGGGTTGCGATAACGGAATTACAACCGTGCGCTATATTCGCAAATGGTCCGCCATGAACAAAGGCAGGGTTATTTTCAAGCGTTTGAACCAAATTAGGCGCTAAGGCATCCTTCAATAAAACTGTCATTGCACCATGGGCGTTGAGCTGTTTAGCTAAGACAGGTTTTTGATCGCGCGTGTACCCAATAACAATTTCACCAAGACGTTTCTTGAGATCCTCGATCGACGTAGCCAGGCAAAAAATTGCCATGATTTCAGATGCAACCACAATATCAAAGCCATCTTCACGCGGATAGCCATTTCCTGGGCCTCCAAGGCCGGCCGTAATTTGGCGAAGTGCGCGGTCATTCATGTCAACCACACGCTTCCACTGGATCCGTCTTACATCAATACCTAGAAGATTACCGTGATAAATATGATTATCAATTAAAGCGGCTAACAAATTATTTGCAAGCGCAATTGCAGAAAAATCTCCCGTAAAGTGAAGATTAATGTCTTCCATGGGAACAATTTGCGCATGGCCTCCGCCAGCTGCTCCGCCCTTAACCCCAAAAACAGGGCCTAAGGATGGCTCTCTCAAGCAA
>RFQL01000235.1 GCA_009924985.1 Burkholderiaceae bacterium
ATCAACGCCACCATCTCCATCGTTGACCGCAACGGTATAAGTGAGAGTTAAGACTTCGCCAACTTTTAAGTAATCAAGGGCGCTAGCAGGGGCACTAAATTTAAGTTGAGTTAGGCCTGAGATGCTACCATTTTCTTTTGATGTAGCACTTGATATCCATGATTTAAGAGTATTAATATCGGATGTCGAAAGCGCTTGTGTCACTCCATTCTTTGCACCATCTACTGCTAGATTAGTTACAGTAAGATTGTGTCCAACATCTACAAGGTCAATATCCGTAAACGCTAAACTAATTTCTGCAGTAACTGAATTTCCTGTATTGGAACTTGCTGTCATCGTTAAGTTCGATGACGAGTGCTGTTCGAACGCTTGTCCAGCCGTCAAACCACGATAGCCTACAAATGCATGGGACATCCGTGATGAACCCCATGTAATAGTATTTGAGGAACCAAATGGGCTAAGTGCACTATTAAGTGCTGCATCGCATGATGTTGCATCCCATGAGACTAGAGCGATTGTTTTTCCGGTTGGCACTCCATTAATGGCATTTACAAGCCCTGAAGTACCAACACCGTAGGTATCAAAAGTACTGCGGCTCTCAATCGATCCCGTTGAGTCAATCACAAATAATGTATGACCTCGCCCATAATTATGGCTAACAAGGGTGTTATTTAGATAAAGTTTAGATGCTTGTGGATCATAAGTGTAGTTAAAGTTAGTACTAGTGATCTCAATCGGCAAGGTGACAGAACTAATGGTTGAGTCGACTAAATTAATATCTGGAATTCCAATCTGAGACGTTCCTGCAGTATCAATATTGACGATATACCGAATGGCATCCGCAATGTTAGAACCATCACTGACATAAATCGTATAGTTTTCAACAAAATCGGTTGAGAGTAAATTGATGGCAGATTGGTTTGGAACATAACTATAGGCACCCGAATCCAGATCAACTGTCAGCCTGCCAAAGCGGCCTAAAATAGTAGATGACTCTGAAGAGTGGATACCACCAACAATCTGATAGCTTAAATTTGAAGCAGCCTGAGCATTTGCAATAAACACTCCAGATTGAGATGCGAAAAGATCATCCGCTGCTGTGTTAATAAAGCTTACTTCACTTGTTACTGCATTATGGCGAATGACGACGATGCCAGAACCACCATCGCCTCCCTTATTGTTTGCGTTGTAATGAGATCCGCCACCGCCGCCACCGCCTGTATTGGCGCCCGCATTCCCGCCAGGGGTATTTGCCCAAGAGCCGGCGCTACCCCCACCTCCAGCCGAGCCAGAGTTATAACCCGCTCCACCAAGCGTGGTCCCTACGGCGCCACCGCCACCTCCGCCAAG
>RFQL01000236.1 GCA_009924985.1 Burkholderiaceae bacterium
TTCACCAACGCCTTCCACACCTTCATCTCTTCAAAAAATCGTTTATTGTCTATGTAGTGATCGGTCTTCTTTTTTGCCATGATGTCCTTTCATTCCGAATAGTATCACAAGTGTCACAATTGTCAAGCACCGTCTTGTGGTTTTTCTCCAGTTGCCCCTGAAAGATAGTCTTTCAAATAGGGCGACCAATCACCAATACGGTTTCCGTACTCGGGACGCTTTGCTTGATCTTCGGTTGGCGGCTTCCACTCTTCCTTGCCTTTGGACGGCTTCTGCTTTTTAGGTGTGGTGGGCTTCTTCTTTTCATCATGGAGTCCATCATTTCAATATCCATGAAGTCCTCCATGCACTCTTTCATATAATCCATGACTCCGCTTTCAATCCACTCGTTTAAAATATCGTTTGGAATTGAAAAACTAAACAGGATGCCGTTTTGCCGTGGCGGGAAAAGCGGAGGGAACGGAGGCAGTTTATTTTTGCCTTTTGGCGGCTTGGGTGCGTTTGCGTCTTCAGGAAACGGAGTCTTGGTTCCCATCGGCTCATCCAATTTTGGAATACCCATAGACTCTAGCAGATCATCCAATTTCTTTAATTCTTCATCGGTTGGTGGTTTGATAGGCGCGTCCACATCTGCCTCAATTCCCCCTGTGCCACTAGCCCTGAAAGTGTCTTGTGCTTCGGATTGTGTGGCGTACAGTTTTTCCATATCTGGATCAGGAGTCAAATCTAGTAGCACAAATTCTCGTGGAATGTCTACCTGCAATTCCACAGCACCACCCAACCAATCAGTAAAATATAAAACGCTCTTCTTGACCCCTGTGAATGGATCAGCAGCCACGGAATAATTGATTCTCATAGGACGCTCTAGAGTAAACTTGCCACGAGGCTTGGCTGCAATCTTGGCAATAATCTCTTCACCGCTACGCAGTTTAAAGACTCGGAGTTTTGACTTCTTGGCTCTCATGTCTGTTTGCCTCCTATGTCAACCTTTACTACCTTGTGTGTGAATCCTTCGGACTCGTAAATCTTTATCCGCTCATTCATATGTCGCATGGTGTGGTTTACCCACGACTTCCACGACAGATCGTCACCGATATCAAATAGTCTAGCAACCATCTTGTGTTCGGACACTCGTAACTGTCTGCCAATGCTCTGCAATACGCGAATTCGGGACTTTGAGGGAGAAGCAAAGATGATATTGTTGAGTCTTCGTATAGAGATACCAGTGCTGAATGTTCCGTAAGACGCGATGATGATTGCATTTTCTTGTGTCTCCACAATTTTGCGTATCTCTTCTCGTTCGCCTGCTTCTGTTCCTCCATGAACAAAGAAAACTTTACGAGCAGAATC
>RFQL01000237.1 GCA_009924985.1 Burkholderiaceae bacterium
GTTAACCATCATTCTAAATGGTTTGGGCTTATGCCACACGTACAGGCTGGCCCAAATACTACCCACGTTCCGAAATATGACTAAATCGCCATCAAGGCTCCGGCTGCATTGAGCATCTGCACCGAGTATGCCCACTCATTGTCATACCAGGACAAGACCTTTACCAACTTACCATCTGCCGAAACACGGGTTTGCGAAGCATCATAAATACTAGCGCGAGGATCATGATTAAAGTCAATCGAGACCAATGGCAAGGTATTAAATCCAAGAATGCCTTTCAGTTCATTCTCGCTAGCACTCTTGAGAATGAGATTAATCTCATCCACCGTGGTAGAGCGCTTAGCTATAAAGCTTAGATCTACCACTGAAACATTAATGGTAGGTACGCGTATCGCAAAACCATCAAAACGACCTGCTAGTTCCGGTAGTACCAAGCCAATGGCTTTGGCTGCGCCCGTTTTGGTTGGGATCATACTGCTCACCGCCGAGCGTGCTCTGCGTTTATCTTTGTGATACACATCGGTTAAGACCTGGTCATTTGTAAAGGCATGAATGGTGGTCATGAGACCCGACTCGATCCCGATCTTCTCTAAAAGAGGTTTAACTAAGGGGGCTAAGCAATTCGTGGTGCAACTTGCATTGGAAACTACGACATCGCTTGGCTTCAGAACCTTTTCATTGACACCATAAACGATGGTGGCGTCGACATCTTTGTCACCAGGAGCGGAGATTAAGACCTTCTTTGCTCCCTGCTGAATATGCACCATCGCCTTCTCTTTAGACGTAAATTTACCGGAGCACTCCAGAACAAGGTCGACGCCTTCTTTACCCCATGGGGTTTCCAAAGGATTGCGGGTGGAGTACATCCGAATACGATCGCCATTCACAACCATGTACTCACCATCGACGGTCACAGTTCCCGGAAAACGCCCGTGAGCAGAGTCGTATTGCGTAAGGTGGGCATTGATATCGATATCTCCCATGGCATTAATCGCCACAATGTTGATATCACGCTTCTTGTTTTGCATTGCCTCTTCATACAGCGGTCCGATTCGGCCATAGCCATTAATTGCAACTCGGATGGTCATCTTCTTCCTCTTTACTCTATTTACGAATACTTTGTTACTGAATCACTGCCTTGAGTTCACCTTTGGCGTAGCGTGTTGCCATCTTTTCCAAGGGAATCACCTTAATCTTGCTTGCTTGACCAGCACAGCCAAAGGACTTAAAGCGCGCCTCACAAATCCCTTTGGCAGCTGCCGTAGCAACCTTTAAGAATGCACGAGGGTCAAACTCTTCAGGGTGTTGGGTAAAGAACTGGCGGATCGCACCGGTCATTGC
>RFQL01000238.1 GCA_009924985.1 Burkholderiaceae bacterium
CTTAATATTGTGTCTGCTTTTGAAGCTGTTGGGGAATTTACTTCCGGGCGACTAACTGAAGAAGACCTCAAAGGGGTCGAGCAAAACGCCTGTCCTGGTAGCGGTTCTTGCGGAGGGATGTACACCGCAAATACCATGAGTTCTTCGTTTGAAGCCTTAGGTATGAGCCTGCCCTACTCTTCAACCATGTCCAACATCGATCAAGAAAAAGTGGATAGCGCAGCCGAATCAGCACGGGTTTTGGTGGAAGCCATCAAAAAAAATATTCGTCCGCGCGACATCATTACTAAGCAGTCGTTAGAAAATGCTGTGAGCGTCATCATGGCTGTTGGTGGCTCTACCAATGCAGTGTTGCATTTCTTGGCCATTGCCAGTGCCGCTGAAATTGATTGGACCATTGATGATTTTGAGCGGATTCGCAAACGTGTTCCAGTCATTGCGGACATGAAACCCTCAGGCACTTATTTAGCGCCCGATCTTCATCAGGCGGGTGGCATTCCACAGATCATGAAAATACTGCTTGATGGTGGACTCCTCCATGGTGACTGCATCACCATTAGCGGACAAACGATTGCTGAAGTTTTGAAGGACATCCCCTCAAAACCACGCGCTGATCAAAAAGTAATCCGCACTCTGGATAACCCAATGTATCCGCATGGTCACTTAGCAATTCTCAAAGGCAATATCTCACCAGAGGGTTGCGTTGCCAAAATTACAGGCCTTAAGAATCCGTCCATTACGGGTCCGGCGAGGGTATATAACTCCGAAGATGATGCTATGGCAGCGATCATGGCTCAGAAAATTAAAGCCGGCGATGTGGTTGTTATCCGCTACGAAGGGCCCAAAGGAGGTCCCGGTATGCGGGAAATGTTAGCGCCCACTTCTGCACTTGTTGGACAAGGGCTTGGGGAAAGTGTTGGACTCATTACCGATGGCCGCTTTTCGGGAGGTACATGGGGTATGGTTGTTGGGCACGTTGCCCCAGAGGCATTTGTCGGTGGTACGATTGCGTTAATCCATGAAGGGGACTCGATCACGATTGATGCCCACCACTTACTTATTCAACTAAATGTCGATGAATCTGAAATCATGAAAAGACGCCAAGCGTGGTCGCCTCCGAAGTCTAAGTACACCCGTGGTCTTCTAGCCAAATATGCACGTCTAGTGAGTAGTGCTAGCAAGGGTGCCGTCACTGATCACAATTTAGGATAAGCGCATGCAACTGATATGGATCGGAGGATCCACCGCACAAGTTAAGAAAGTTAGCGTCACTGGCAAAGGCCTCATCAAGCTCACAGTGATCATTTGTTTATTTCTGTTCTTAACTGGTTTTGGG
>RFQL01000239.1 GCA_009924985.1 Burkholderiaceae bacterium
TAAAGACGAGTTTCTCTAAACTTACGCTCTACATCGTATTCACAGGCAAAGCCAAAGCCACCATGGGTTTGCATACACACATTCGCAGCCTCCCATGAGGCCTTTGCAGCCAGATATTTCGCCATATTGGACTCGGCGCCGCAGGGCTCATTATGGTCAAAGAGTTCACAGGCCTTAAAGCGCATGAGATTCGCCGCTTCGGTCTCAATATAACTATCCGCAATCGGAAACTGGATTCCTTGGTTCATACCGATGGGGCGATCAAAGACCACCCGATCATTAGCATATCGTCTGGCACGATCAATAAACCAATACGCATCACCAATACACTCAGCCGCAATTAAGGTGCGTTCTGCATTCAGGCCATCCAGAATATATTTAAAGCCTTGGCCTTCAGAGCCGATTAAATTCTCGGCGGGGATTTCGAGATTGTCAAAGAACACCTCATTAGTTTCATGATTCACCATGTTTGCAATCGGACGAACTTCCATCCCCTTACCAATTGCCTGATGAAGATCGACGATGAAGATGGACATACCTTCAGACTTTTTCTTAACCTCGGCTAGCGGAGTCGTGCGAGCTAAGAGGATCATTAGGTCTGAATGCTGAATGCGAGAGATCCATACTTTTTGGCCGTTCACAACATAGCAATCCCCTTTTTTGACCGCAGTGGTTTTGAGCTTGGTAGTGTCTGTGCCAGTAGTGGGCTCAGTAACCGCCATACTTTGTAAGCGAAGTTGACCAGAGGCAATTTTGGGGAGGTACAGTTTCTTTTGCTCATCCGAGCCGTGACGCAGCAAAGTGCCCATGTTGTACATCTGGCCATGGCATGAGCCTGCATTGCCACCCGAAAAATTAATTTCTTCCATGATGACCGAAGCCTCCGCCAGACCTAGGCCTGAACCACCATATTCCTCTGGTATCAGGGCTGCTAACCAACCAGCCTCGGTCATTGCCTTTACAAAGGCTTCCGGGTAGCCTCGCTCATGATCGACCTGTTGCCAGTATGCGGAGTCATAGCGGGAGCATAAATCGCGCAGTGCCTCACGCATTTCTTGGTATTGATCGGGTTTTGGTATGGGATGATTCATTGGGAACTTAGTTGAATAATTAAGTGAAGATAGCAATAGTTTAAGCTAGATACTTATTTGCTTAATGGGCTGAATACCATGCATCAAATTCTTTCTGAAATTCGTGTTTTAGAGCTGGGGCAGTTAATTGCAGGACCCTTTGCCTCCAAAACCTTGGCTGATTTTGGGGCGGAGATTATCAAGGTGGAATCCCCTCAAGATGGTGATCCCTTGAGGAAGTGGCGCATG
>RFQL01000240.1 GCA_009924985.1 Burkholderiaceae bacterium
ATTGTATCACAATCAAGACCCAGGTAGTATGCAAATTGATCACATAGATCAAAACAAATCTAACAATAAAATTATAAATTTAAGGCTTGCAAACCATGGACCAAATAATGCTTACGCTGGTCCACAAAAAAACAACAAATTAGGTATTAAAGGAGTATCCTATTGGAATGGCAAATTTAAAGCTCAAATTTTCAAAAATCAAAAAAAATATCACCTTGGTTATTACGACACCATGGAAGAAGCCAGCAATGTTTACTGGGCCGCCGCCGAAGAATTATTTGGCGAATTTGCTTATGAAAAATGCAAACATCCTGAAAAATTAACGGAATATGCTTGCAATCGCATAAGTAACGCTATGGGCCGTCCCTACGGTGCGCCTAAGCTTGATCGCAACGGCCAGTTTATGCTTGTCATCTGAGCAAACGATCCAACAAAATATCCGCCTTGCTTTAGGTACTAGGCCAGACCTACGGTTATTTCGCAACAACACCGGTACCCTTAAGGACCAGCATGGACGCCCAGTCCAGTTTGGCCTCTGCAAAGGTAGCGCCGACCTCATCGGCTGGCGTACCGTAACCATTACGCCCGATATGGTTGGCCAGCAGGTGGCGGTCTTCACCTCCATTGAGGTTAAAACCCCAACCGGTCGCATATCACCTGAGCAACACGCATGGCATGCCGCAGTCAGCTCCGCTGGTGGTATCGCCGGCATTGCTCGCTCTGTTCCCGACGCCCTCAAGATTTTCAGCGATGACGACCCTCCTTGATCAGCTCCAGCAACTACCAGACCATTGGGGGTTTGTTGCAGTTGATGACAAAAAGCGGCCCTACCAGCCCGCATGGCAAAAAAATCCACTTACCAAATCACAGGTAGCAGCAGAGCTAAATTCAGGTCGCGCCCATGCCGTTGGTGTAATAGCAGGCCCGCAATCGCAAGGGTTGCTAATTTGTTGATCACGACGGCCCAGGTGCATCTGAAGTTTTAGACAAGATCGACGCGCCATTAAGCTCGTTGCCTAAATCTTGGGCCGTAACCTCTGGCCGCGACGCTCGCCTACAAATCATCTACCAGGTTCCCAAACCATTTTGGGATCAGATCAAAACCACCAAGATTAAATCCAGCATTGAAAATGAACAGCTTGAACTGCGTTGGTCTGGCTGTCAATCAGTAGTTATAGGCGCTCATCCCACAACCGGTGCCTATCGCTGGATACCAAATCGCGATCCATCATCACTGCCAATTGCGGAAGCACCAACAGAGTTGCTTCAGCAAATGTTAAAACAACCCGAT
>RFQL01000025.1 GCA_009924985.1 Burkholderiaceae bacterium
CTTGGGGGTCAAGTTTTGGAGGTACCGCGTGGCCTCTATCAGGCCTGGAATTCCGGAATCGCTCGAGCCAACGGGGAATTTATATATATCTCAACGATTGGCGACACCATCACCCCTGAGGGTTTGAATGCCCTCTCCATTTGTATCCACAAGAATCAGGCCGACGTGGTCTTTTCGCCGCCTGCCATCTGGCCCACAACCAAAACGAATTTGAAAAAGTGCCTCCACTGGCCCGTTTTCTCGTTTTCTGAAATTCTGAGTCGGTTCAGCGGGGGTCTTATTCCACTTGAAAAAGCGATTCTGATGCAGATTCTTTCGGGAGCAAGTGGGCTGCTAGGCTCGTGGGCTTCATGTCTCTTTAGGACCTCTGTTCTGCAATCCCGTCCACTTTCTGTAGATCACCACCATTACGGGGACACTGCATGGACCTATCGACATCTCCAAGAAATTGTCTTGTGCTACTCTCATCAATCCGTGGCCCGCTTTGTCATGCATGATGAATCGATCACCCGCACGGTCTCTAAAGCGCAGATTTATAATCTGATCGATCAACTCTCCCCCCACCTTCCGTTTTCTGTGATGCGGGCTAGTGAAAACTATATTCATTCTTCCAAAGAGCTCGACAAAATCCGAGATCCCCATCCCAAGTTTGGTTGGTGGTGGATGCCAAAAGCTTGGAGAGCAAGATGGATTAGGGAAGCTGCAAAAAAGAAACTGCTCTATGCCCTAAGGAATCATGCTTGATGAGTCGATTCCTTGTCTGAGTCGCTATAACATTTTTTCGGCCTTAAGTTGATTATGAAATACCAAACCGAAAGTCATTTCCTCTCGAGGTGCCCTCGAGAAGACCCACCCTGCTCATAGGTATTTGATTAGGAATTGTGTGCTAATCCGGTGCCTACTTACTGCAATCCCATAAAAAACCAGTCGCATGTTTGTGCCCCATCGTCATCGTCTACCACAATCCGCAATTTCGATACTCTATTAGGATTAAGTAATAAAGTTTGATTCGTAAAACGGTCAACTCGCCTCCGACCTAGAGATTTTCCATCAACAAAAACCTCATATCCTACTGTACCTGCTCCGGTGGAGTCCAAAAATTTTTGCGGCAATCCGCTTATCCAAAAAGTCAATTTCATTTCTTCTCTCATGTCAGAGACATCGAATATAACTTCAGACGGCGAAGCCCCTGGATGAATTAATATACCAATGTTTTTCTCGATCCTTATAAGTCCAGCGCCTGTGCCTAGCTTTTTTTGTTTTATTTTTTTATAAAGCTTTTCCGTAGCAACAAAATTTATCTTTGGCTTGACCGATTCCGATGGGGATTGAGTTTTTGGCGCCGTTGCGACGAAATTTATCTTGGGCTTAACCGATTCTGATGGCGACTGAACTTTGGATACATCTCGTGGAGCATTTGTTGGGGGTTGAGCCCCTGCTTTTTGTTCATTTGGCTTGCAAGCACTGACAAGAATCCCGCACGCCATGAGTAACCCAAATAGATATAAGCTTGAGCAGCTTTGTTTTTTTTCTTTGCACATAATGAGATGAGTCTTTAAAATCATAAATTTACATTATTGAGTCCTGTAGGGATGGTCAATAATTTATTACTGTTTTTCTGGAATAATTTGTCTTTATGACGACAGATCTTTTTGTGAGCTAGCCGTGGTCAGCTAAACTTCCTATCGATTTCTGTGTTCGAAATCGTTATGCATTTAAAATGACCGTTTGCACCATTAACAAAAATTTAGTCTGCCGCTTATCAATAAACTCGATCCACACTCTAACATTTTTTTTAAAAATAATAACTGGTGAATTAAAGTCGAGTTTTCTACAAATCGATTAGGACTAAGATCTCGATTCCAGATTTGACTAGTCCTCAAATCAGATGTCTTAAATAAAAATGATAAAGGCTGAAAGTCTACAGCTTTAATTTAGAAGTTATTAATAAGGAGGAACTAATGAAGAAACCCGATCATTTCAGCAATTTAAATTTTAGCCACATTTCTGCTTCTGCAAGTCCACAAAATGATCATAATTCGGCGAAAATATCGTTTTTTAGTCAGTCATGAATTGTGTCACTATTTTACCCAATATTTCTGAGCCCTCTTCTTCTGCTCCTATCGAATTTTCTCGAATCAAAATAACCTGCTTTGGTTCTGGGGTAATAAGACTTCTTTGTTGCACATGCGGATGTTTGCTGAGGAAAAACTACCTGCGCTTTCGAACAAGGACGGCATCTTGGTTTTTGCCTATTCCTTCTTTTTCTATATAAAGTACCTCGAAATATTTTGACCATTCACGCATGATGTAGTGATGAGTGTGAAAACTACTGCGATAGAAATCAGGCAGCCCATCTGTTGCTGCGGATATTTGATAACTAAATCCCTTTGTGAGAAATTCTTTTTGACTATTTTTCGGAATGCCTGAATAGAATTTTTCGCCATGAACAGTGAAAATCCCATAGCATCCAGGTTTAATGATACGTGACATCTCTGCAAGCCAATCATGCTGCATTTGCTCTGGTAAATGCGTGAAAATACTTATTGAAAATACGAAATCAAATAGATCATTAGAATATTTTGTGGGTGGACTTGGTTTATTGACTGCCAAGTCGGCAAACACGGGATAATGAGTCCTTAGCCAGTCAATCGCCTCTTGATCAATATCGGTTCCATACAATTTAGTTGGCTTAGAATAAAAACTCAGGGGGATCAGAAACCGACCGCATCCGCAACCGAAATCAAGAACTTTTTCAAATTGTGTAAATGAAAGGCCCCGGGACTGTAAGATCCTCTCGATATCTTCGAACATTTCTTTACCATGATCAAAGAATTGACTGTAATAAGCACCTGAAACACGTGCCTGAAGGTGCTTTGGAGGTATCTTCAAATCAACACCCATTAACTTTAAGAGCGATCGAATTTGGGTTAAAGATATTTCCAAGTCCGTGATTCGATTGTTACTAAACTGAAGCTGCCCCTGAGTTGTAATATCTCTAAATAAAGTTTTTTTACCACCAGGTATTAGGTCAAGTGAATTGGGCCAAACGACCTCGATATCATTTCTTTCAGAAATCAAATGTTTTGAGATCGCAAAAAAAATACCAATCCCCACAAAACCAGTTCTGCGCAAGACATCTGCGCGAAGTGTGGTAAGCAAACAGCATCCCACTTGTTTCCCATTTATGCGAATTTCAGGCACTGGAGTCTCTTGCTCTCCTGGGTCTTTTAGCACCCATCCAGAAATCATGCTTTCGCTTATGATTTCAATATAACCAGTTTTATTCATTTTTAGGAATGAAATTTGTCTTAATCCGCTAAATGAGTTGCAGATTTTATGTTTATTTTTGTTATTTAAGTACTTATAAATTACGAGAAAGAATATTTGTGTTTTTTTGCAAATTCAAATAATTTCAGATCCCATTGAACACATTTCTCAATAGCGGCTCTGTTTTTCATTTTATCGAATTTCTTTTTTTCTAGGGAATATTCTGTCTGGTTTGCTATATTGTTTGTAAACGGAAGCCCGAGATAACGTCCTAGCAATCGATTTGTTTCATCCATTGAATGCGCAAATCCAATTATATCAAAATGATTCGATATGTTTTTGCAGGCCTGCAGATAATCGTCTTCTTTTACTTCAACGAGGTTGCTTACATTACCTATCCATCGTGTGAAAGTATTGTTAAATATAATTGGGATTTTTTCTAGTGCTTCTATTATTGAAGAGCAGCTTTGAATACCTGAGATCTTTTGAAAGTATTTAGCAAAGAAATATTGGGATTCGATAAATTCGAAGGGGTCACGAAGTACTGTTATGTATCGGACTGGTCTGTTTAAAAACTCATGAAATCCGAATTTAAAATGACCGTATATACAATTCGAGTCCAAAAGTATTTCTAAAGCTAATCTTTTTTGATCTTCACAATCATTTGATTCTGGATAAAAAGCTTGTCCAGGTAATATATCATGATATTTATCTAGCTGGATCCGGATGCTTGTTCCAGCACATTTTGGCATGTGGAGAAAAGCTGTTAAAGGTGGCTTGGTGGTAAGTAAGCTTTTCTCGATTCTCCAATTATGTCGTCCGATTAGATCACCGCGACCTCTTATCTCAAGTTCAACAACGCCTCGCTTATTCCAAACGGCCTCATCAATTACATGGTGAAAAGCCCATTTTACTTCTCTTTGATTAGACTTAGGTGTTTTTACATCAAGCAACTCAGCTTTAACTGATTGATTATTGATCAAAAAAACTGGGCTTATATTTTGCTTCTTGATAAGCAAACGCCCCTGAAAGTGTACTATCCCCTTCTCGAGGATATAATAAGAAGGAGTTTCAATGGTGGAGTAATTTTTCATTTCAGTGAATGAACTGCACAGAAATCACTTTTCTCATAGGAAAAGATTCGTAAGGAATGCTGCCCCGCCACCGATTGTGAGATTCTGCAGAGAGAAAATATGTTTCCGTTCCGCTCATGGCTTTTTCAAGCAAGGCATCAACCTCGTTCTTAGGAATGTTAAAATACGAGAAAAATATATCAAGCATTTGTCGATGGTGTTCAGTGCCAGCCCCAGCGGCTACGAAGTCAATAGCGTGAATATGTCTTCCCCCTTTTCGTAGAAACTTTTTGGAGCCATCTATAACGTTTTTGAGTGCGGCAACATCGAGGTGCTCAAGAACTGATATCGAATAAACCGCATCAAGCTCACCGGGCGTCAATTCTAATAAGTTTGTTGAAAATTGTTTATCAATGATTCGAATATTCGGATAGGCCGTCCTAAAAATATTTACCGCCTTCGGTCCATTTCCGGATCCATCATAAGGATCAACGATTGTTACTCGGTATCCAATTTTAGCTAACATAGCAGCGACCAGCGGTTCACCTGCACCGATTTCGCACAAATTAGCCCCAATCTGAATAGTGCTTAATATCGCTTTTAGCATCCATGGCCGTTGGACATCCTTCAGATCCGCAGCAGCTGTGGCAAGGCTGTGTAGGTTCTCGTAGCTATCAACAAAATCTGCAACAGTTGCGTATGAGAGGCCATGTGCGACAGGTTTGTTGCTGTATCGTTCTTGTATAGACATTTCAATCATAAATATTAATTACTCTCCTTATCGGCTTTTTTAACAGATAGAGGTCGCTCGAGTATCCTGCGGTACAACTCATCTATTCTATCGACAGCCTTGCTCCATTTAAGATATTTCTCAGCAAACGCCCTTCCTTCAGCACCAATTTTTTGTAGGCAGTCCTTTCGCGGAAGCCATTCGAGCAAACCAGTAGTAATGGCCTGCGCATTTGCTTTTTCGAGAACTATTGCGTTAACCCCATTCTGTAAAAAAGTTCCGAGGTTTACTTTGGGAAGCATAACGGGCCGGCCTGAGGCAAGAAATTCTGGAAGTTTTGATGGGAAGCGCTGAGCGTTCCAATCGTCGACAGCTCCTGGTTGGATGAGAAGATCAGCAGCATGTATGAGCAGCGGAAGATCATTTCGCGGCACGAAGCCGAGATTTATTTCGTGTTTCCGAAGCTCTTCCACGCCATGGTCATCGAGTTGCGCGCAATCCGAACCCGTCCGTAGAAGTCTCACAGGAGTTCCCATCCTGTTTGCAAGTGCGATAGCTAAATACAAACTCCGCACCTCGGCCACATTAGAATCGTGAACATTTCCTGTATATGTCACCAAAAACGTCTTCGAAGAAATTCGGTACCGGTCACGAACAATTCTTCCTGCGTTTAAAACGGGAGTCGAAAAGATCGGGTCGAATCCAGGGGCGAAAACTTTGTGCGGCAAGCCTTCAGGCAGATTTACAGTCAATGACTCAATCAATGCTGTGACTCCAGACGCAGATGCTAGCATTTGGCTTCCATAGGCTGGGTGGGTAAGATGACCAGGCACCTCGAGCTTACGGAGACCGCGACGTACTTCCTCAATCTCATCCAAAGATATTCTCATTTGGTCAGCAAGTATAATCATCTCATTGTCCTCACGATGAACAATATAAGGGATTTCGGCCGCGAATTGCTTGCATATAGAACGATAAAGCTCTCGCATTTTTTCTCGTGGCGTCCAAATGTGGATTAAATCTGGCGGGGTTTTTTTAGCTCCATTGACTAATTCTGCAAACGTATAGAATTTTACCCCATTTTCAATTTTGACATTTTCCGACGCATGTTCTGGTGCGCAAGCAATTACCGAGTTTCCTCTTCGACCCAGTTCATTTGCGACTGCTAAAACATGCTTGCCACTATTTGAATCGAGTGGAGCATGACATGCGAGCCAGATGTCATTCATGTGCTAACTCCACAGCTACTTTGCAGTCCGAGTAATCCAACCGCTCCAGCGAAAAAGCGCGTGGGTATGCAGGATCCCCTTTTTCTATTACGTCTTGCCAAGAGTCAATTAGCAGCATGCGGTCCAAGAGGTCGTAACGACTTCCACGGCTTGGACTCTCATGGTGCACGAGTCGAACATCTGGCGTGAAAATACATCTCAAACCGCGATTCCTCAACTGAAGACAAAGATCAACATCTTGATAGTGGGTCATGTAAAACTCGCTCCAGCCGTCAACCGAATCAAAGGTATCGCGCCGAATTGCTAGACATGCTCCCGTGAGCGCAGAAACCTCGCGCGGTGAGGATAAAGAACCAGCGTAGCCGTCGGATTCGGGCGAAGAGCCCCTCAAAACATGATCTGCCGTTCCTCGCGGTCCAAGAACGGTGCCGGCATGCTGGATTGTTCCGTCAGGAAACAAGAGCAGGGGACCTACGGCCCCAACGTCTGACACCGAGAGATGAAAAACAAAATGATGCAACCACTCAGGGGAGACAACCGTCGTGTCATTGTTGAGGAAGACGAATATGTCCCCAGTTGCAGCTCTCGCTCCAACATTACACGCTTCAGAAAAATTAAAGGGGCGGCTAAACTTCACCAGACGAACAGGGTGGGATACCAAGATCTGTTTAGCGCTTGAATCTGTTGTACCCGTATCAACAACGATCACTTCAAAATTTGGATACTTCGTAAAAGCATAAATCGATGCCAAGCAAGGACCGATAAGTTCTGGATGATCTTTCGAGGGAATGACAATTGATACTTTAGGGAAATGCGTCATATGGGGTACGATGACGCATCGATGTGGATACTTAGGGTTTTCTTGCGCTTTCGCGAGAACACCCATTCGCTCGATATGTTCCTGCACAGCCCTGCACTGGAGCGAGCTAATACCATCTTTGGCATCAGTCGAAGAGGCCAGACTCCCAGGAATTGCTCGCCAGTGATAAAGCACTTTTGGAATGTGTGCGATATTGTTTGTCTTTTCGCCAAACCGAAGCATGAAATCAAAATCCTGTACCCCATCGAACTCGCTACGAAACCCTCCAACGGCCTGAGCGAGTGCGCGTCGTACAACCAGAAGATGCCCTACGTACATTACGTGACGCAAGTACTCGGGGGACCAATCCGGTTTATAGAATGTATTGATGCTCTGCCCATTCGCGTCGATCGTGTCTTGGTCCGTGTACACTGCATCTGCTCCCGTGGTCGCGATAGCCTGGCTGCAATACTCTAGGGCTTTTTTATCGAGAAGGTCGTCGTGATCTACAAAAGCCACGTACTCATACGATGCGAGTAAAAGTGCATCGTTGGTCGCTACGCTTATACCGCCATTGTTTTTCCGTTGGTGATATTTAATGCGCGAGTCTTGTTTGGCATAGCTAGTTAGTAGTTTTTCTACGTGTGGCATTTTTGATGCATCATTTACAACGATGAGTTCCCAGCTTGAGCTCGTTTGGTTGAGAACGGAAAGAAGGGTGGATTCAAGGATATCTTGTGGAGCATCGTGTACTGGCATTAGAATTGAGATAGGAGGCGCTTCCCGCGGGTTTTGACGCTCTTCCCTCCGTAGATTGAATGGCAATCTAGCTTTACTCATTGAGAAGGCTGTACGCTGTCTCAAGCGATGTGAATTTAAGGCTCTCTTATGTTCTTCTTGTGTAGGTCTGTTAGCTTTTAGGGTCGCTCTTTCTTGTTGTTTTTTGGATTTAAACCTTCCTTCCTTTTCGCCGTAAGAAATATAGTGCTCAATAGGGTCGATTCCTGCCCGCGCTACGTCTGGGTATTCTTTCAAATACCATTCCCGTTCAAAACCGATTCGACCGATCCATCTCTTTCTTCTCATCCGGATACGGCGTTCGAGCCTCCGCCAAAATCCAGGGCGTTTGGGCGCCTCTCCCGATTCCTTTTCTTTATTTAGCCAAATGGGTTTTTGAATATTCAGCATTTTATTGAGAAAACTGTACCAAGAAAAAGGGGCTGGAATCAGATAACTGGATGGAGATACCACTGCCTTTTGTATTTTCGCAGCGTATTCGCCCACCTCAACTATGCGCCCTCCCATGCCTTCTTCTACAGCGCCAACCCGTGCCGATACCTCAAGCCGGTTCTTCTCTTCCTGCTCCACTAAATTTGCAATCAAAGACTGAATTTCCGCGACTATCTCCTTTTTTACTTCTGCCACCGATTTCTCGACCGCCTCTTGCTGGGCTTTTCGCTGCTGTGTCCACTCCTTTTCCACTTTCTTGACTGCCAGCTTAGATTCCTCTCGATCCACCGCCATCTCTTGGCGGATCTGACGCAGGGTATTCTGCAGACTCAGATTTTGCTTTTCACTGCTCGCCCGATCCTCTTCCACTTTCTTGACTACTAGCTTAGATTCCTTTCGATCCTGCTCCATCTCTTGGCGAATCTGACTCAGGGTATTCTGCAAACTCACATTTTGCTGCTCACTAGTTGCCCACACTTCTTTCACACTTTTGACTACCAGCTTGGATTCCTCTCGATCCGCCTTCATTTCCTGCCGGATCTGCTCTATTTTTTGATCAATTTTTACGGCTTGAGCGATTTCCTTTTCTTTCGCTTCTAGAATCGACTTCATTTGTGCGGCTTGGGACTCTTTTTCTCCCAAAGCCCGCTGAAAATGTGCTACTTTCTGACATTGAGCTTGGAACAGCTGAGTTATTTCATCCTGGGTTCTGATAATTTTCATATCAATATGGATAGTAGAAATGGGCAGTGCATCGGCAGGCAATGCGGGCAGAATAATGTTGGGGTCATTACCCGTGGAGACCACCTCCACCCCTACCGGCGGAGGAGAAAGCTTTACTGCACTGCCTTGGACTAATACTTGCTCTCGATGATCCTGCAGATCCCAAACAACATGCCCTTTCGAGTCGAGGAACTTCATTGCAAGCAAGTGGATTATGCCAGGTTGACATCCTGGATCTAGTCGCCAATAGGGCGCTAGCCCGACTTCGCCACTCAGAGACACATTGATGACTTCCTGAGAACCCGGCGTTATACTCAAGGATCTACTGAATTTGCGCTCTTCAGAGAAAACTCCTAGATCCCTCGAGTAGAAGAGTTCCACAGAACCATTTGATCGAAGTAAATTTTGGTTATTTTTTCTGATGAGATCGCTCACTTGCATCATCCCCTGAAGAGCCTCTTTCCCCGCATTCTCTACATCCTCCAGCTCTTTTTTATCGCTTTTTTGACAAACCTTATCAAGAGCCAGAGCAAGTGCCTGAAGTGCGGCCGGCTCTAGAGTCTGACCATTTTTCGTCTGATGATGGCGCAGATCCGATTCTAAAAATTTCTTTTCGTACTCAAGAGTTGATTTAGCTTCTGGCTCCCATGCAGTTTCGAGAAATTCCGACATTCGTGCCAATTCTCGTTCAGAGTTTGCCAGTAGTTGATGGAATCCCACAAACAGGCGTGACTTACCCTCAGTATGACGCAGGGCATCCGTTTGATAGCTGCCCCATAACGTCAATCCGTAGTCGACCGACATCCCATCACGTTCTTTAAGAGAGGCCGCAATCTCAAATGGATCGCGAAAAACTAGTAGATACCCCACCCGAACTCCCATCTCGACTAAGATCTTTTGCCATAATGGCAAGGTCCTGCACAGCCGAGGGTCTTTCAGCCCAATCGGGGTTCCTTGGGCCAACTTACCTTTCAAAAACTCCCTAGCTTCATTTTGCTCTTTTTGAAACCTTGGCCCTAAAAGATCAGCTGGCTCGATAAATTGCAAAGTCGACCAAAATAACCCGCTTGTTCGCAGAATATTATCGTTAATAGTGATTAGTTGATTATCCTCAAAGTATCCTTTGGGATTATTTTCATCTCCTGCCAGCAGATTTTGGCCAAGATCTACCCCAAAAAGCTCTAACCCTTTTGTGATGGCACTCGTCCCACTCCGATGCATTCCTAAAACAACAACAACATCAAACCGCATCCCATTAGAGTACTGTTTTTTATCTCTTTTGGGATATTTCTTTTCCCCCTCTATCCCGCCTTTATTTCCTCCTTTACTTCTTGCCTGCTCTTTCACGGAACTAAGTTATTAGCGTTTTATAACTATCATTCCAGAAAGAAATCTGGTTCTTTAGTTTCCCCTACCCAATCGATGCCCCAGAAATCTTCTAATTTGGGAATGTTATTTTTTTACCGTGTTGGGAGGCAACATCGAATCTATCCTATCCTGCAGTTCCCTGATGTCTTTTTTAAGGCCTTCGATCTCCCCGTCCCGCTCCGCCAGGGCAGCGTGTTGCAGCTACGCCAGGCGACCGCCCGCTCCTGTTCCCTCAGCCCCGCACCAGCCCCTGAATGAGTGCAAGGGCCACCGTTTACCGCTAGCTCCAATACGTATTGTTGAAAGTCGCACGGATAAATGACAACAGCCAATTTACCTATGTGTACCCATGACCGAAGGAGATGAGCGCGTCGAGAAGCGAGCCTGGCGCATGTTTTACCCCGAGCTTGTGTGTTAACTTGAACACAGGCACGGGCGGCTTACGTAAGGCGGTTAATAATTCCACGGTCGCCGGAGCGGTAAGCACTGGGCTTTCCGGGCCAAAATGGAAAACGTGATTGGCGGGACGTTTTGGCGTTGCGTCCCATGCGGCGCGTACGTTGGCGTCAAATGCGTAGCAATTCTCGAACAAATTATGGAACCAGAAGTAGTTGTCGCGCTCGACACGGTCCCGCCAATAGGCATCGACCGCAGCACGCCACACTGGCGTGATCGCGTTTCCAGGCGCAGCGGCCAAAAACCAGCTGGAGACCATGCGATCTGAACGAGGCCGGTCAAAGGCAAAGAAGCCGTGCGGCGCGGCCGCCGGCAGCCAATCATCCAACGGCGCTGCGCACATCGCCGTTGCATCGGCCCAGACACCACCATGCGTGTCGAGCAGGGCGATACGGATGCGGTCGCTTAACGCTTCCGGCGGCGCATCGCTTGCGACCAGCGCGCAATCCTCCGCCAACAGGTGCGCGCCCAGCGTAGTGCGGTCTAGGGCATGAACACTCCAAGCAGGATTTAACCGTCGCCAGCTCGCCAGACATGCCAATGCCTGGATGGGAGCTTCACACCACCCCTGGAGCCAAAGTGTCCAGATGATTTTCGGAATGGGGGTCATAAAGCATGCTTTGCGAACATAACGTGACCTCTTTGCCGAATTTCGTAGCCTAGTTGCCCAAGCTGGCGCAAAAAATCATTGGCAGGACTCTTCCCCTCCCGCTCTGGCGAAACATCGATGGCTATTTTGCGGGGACGAAGGTGGCCTAGGCCCTCAAAAATCTCGAGTTCCACTCCCTCTGCTTCAAGCTTGAGAAAGTCGATTACGCTAATTTTATTTGCGATACAATAATCTTTAAGTGAAATAACTTCGATCGGTCGCCTCTCGATTACCTCCCCGTCATCAGGAGTGAGCAAAGAGTGTTCTACTCCGGAGCGGGAAATGTTCAGATCCATCGTCTGGCTGGCAGAGTATAGTCCAACCTGGTTTAGTATGACATTTTGACGGCCTGATAGATTGGCAGTCAAGCAAGCGAAGTTTTCCGTTTCGGGCTCGAAGGCATGAAGAGATCGAGCTCGTTTCGAGGCACTTAGAGAGAAGCCGCCTACATAGGCGCCGCAGTCGATGACAACATCATTGTCCTCAACAGTTAGAAAGCCTGGCAGGCTGTACTTCCGCTCAAGCCAATGCTCGTAACCGCATAATAGATGTGAGAACTTAACGATCGGTAGCGGGCGGGGGAACGCAATTGTTTGACCCTCTTGATGTGCCAGCAACACAGTTTCCTCAAGCGTAAAATCTACCCTGTGAAAATAGGAGTGCATGGCGGCGAGTATTTCATAAAGCTTACAGCGTTCCGTCTCAGAAAGATGCTTCACAATCTCGCGAAAGCGCCATTCTAACGCCATTGAATCAGCGGGTGCGGCTGGAAAATAGAAGTCCTCTGGCATTAATCACCGCCCGAATAGTTGTGGTACATTTGGGTGCGTCCAGCATCTGGGAATCGCGCGTGCAAATAGGGAAATGGAGATCGGGGGATAGAAAGACCGAGAAAAGGGCACAGCTTTTCCCAGCCATCTCCTTCTTCAACGATGTTCATTTTCAGGAGGTCATTAGGGCGGGAGGCAAAGTAACGATCAACATCTGCGTGGTGACGATTATACGCAGCAACAAATTTCGCTCGATCAAATCCAACTGTTTCATAGATTAACATGCGTCGCATTATTGGAGTATCTTCGTCAAGCGATTTTACAGGATGCTTGGCCGAGACGTATTCGCACGATCTAAGCCAAGTCTCGAGTGAGCGCCAAAGGAGAACGAACTTCGAATCAGGAAATTTGTAATCAAGGTATTTGTAGAAGAGGGTGACACCATTGTCCGCGCCGCCCTCCAATTTTCTCAGTTCCTCGAAGCGAGGATTGTGGGCGACGCGTGCTCGGTCATACCCAAGAAGCGTCAGCGCTTCGCAAAACGAGTTCGTGCCAGTTCTTCCGAGGCCTATTGCCCAACATGGAGGTCGTATCATCGTTATTTAGAAAAATATCGCGGAGAAAGCAGGCAAACAAGATTGTTCCTTTTGCTAACGTCTACTTTAAAAGTTCGGCTTGATAAAAGGAAGTTGGGTATGCGCGTATTTGTATTTCGTCCCCTCGTTAAACATTTTTTTCAATCGCTAGTTCCGTACCGCTCTTAGTTTTTGGTATTCAGACTCGCACTGGTACCTCAGACCGGAGATAGCAGATACGATTAGTGGCTCTACCGATCGAACGCGGGAAAGAATTTCCAAAAAAGAATGGAGTGCGAGTTCTTTGTTAGAAATTTTTTTGTAAACTCCAAGGCCTAAATGGTTGCAATGCCTATACTCTCTTACAAGCCCTATAAAATTAGATCGCACTTCCTCATGAAGGTTCATTGCATTTACCTGCCTAATGATTTCAATAATCTCAGGCACAGGGGACTCGTTTTCCCGAGCTTTGCAAGAAACAAGGTCACGACAGTCAACAAGACCGAGTATCCGGCTTAGTTCGCCGAGCCAGTTACTACTTACATTTAACAAGTGGGTTGAGCGAGCACCAAAGGCTGTTTCAAATTCATTTAATCTTTTGGAACAACTTCCGAGCCAACGAACATGTTCCTCAGAGCGGAATTGTTCCAATGTGAAATTCTGTGCAAAGCACATTCTTAAGTTAGAAGGAGTTATAATCATTTGAGAATAAAGAGACCGGACCCAACTTTCAAATTCGCGATCTATGTATATTAAGTGAAGATCACAAAACTGGCAAGCAGACCGAAAGGCAGAAAGGGAGGCCGGCGAGAATTCTCTAAATCGATTAACAAGGCCTTCAGCCGAAAGTAAAAGATTCTTGCAGGCATAGGCTTTAAGCAAATTATTCAAAGTGTTGCAATGCCCCTCTAAAAGGTCGGTTACAAGAAACTGATGCTTTGGCTTGAGAGAAGCTCCACAGGTTTCTGGGTAATAGATTTTTTTGGTTTTCAGAAATTCCCTATTATTTGCGCACCAGCTTTGCAAAGACGAGCTAGCAGCTTTTGGAAGGCCGATGTGTAAGTAAATAGTTTGAATATGAGACGTTCCCCCTTTTTGCGTCCCCACAATAAGAAAATCTGTTTTTTTGTCCGATGCTGTTGTGCTCATGTATTTTTATTTAAGAGCTTGTCTTTTTTTGGCGTTCACTTTTTGCGCATCCCCGACGATAGATTCGGTAGTCTTCAGCGTGAAATTCTTCAAATTGCCGACGAAACTCTTTGGACGGTGACCATCTCGGAGAGTCGGGAGGAGCAATATTTACCTTTTCGGTTTTTAGATTCCCTTTGTTCAAAAAGATTCGCCCAAAGACCTGCAGATCTTTATCAAAGCGTTCTGTAATTCCGATGAAATCAAAAAGCTCATGGGGGAAAGACCACAAGAACTGGGCATAGAAGTTGCGCATTTCATATGAAATGCAAAAGTGCTCCAAAGACCATTTGTCCTCAACCACCTTGCAATGCAAAGCCCCTTTTCCTATGCCTCCATCATAGTCCCTTAGCCAAAAGTTGTAATGAGAAACCATTCTGGCCAATGGCTCCCTTAGCCAGCAGACAAACTTTGCTCGTCCTGTCTTTTTTGAGCAAGGTATTTAACGGGCAAAAAATGCCCATGAATACACTGGATTTCGCCAAAGTCCCGACACGCATTTTCACTCGCATCTACCCATGCCCTCCTGTTTCTTTCGTCTGCAGGCGTGTTGATAGGCTTGTCTTCGAAGTCCAGCAGCATTTTGTCGCCGTACTCCCTTCGTAAAATGTGCTGGAATGAAGACCCTGCTGTTTTCGGGAGATGAACTGAAATAAGCACTATTAGTAGTGCCGAATGTTAAATTCAAACTTCCTCAAGAAAAGCAGATTCCACTTTTTCTTAATTCCTCTCAACAGACTTCCTCCCTTGTGCCATCAAATATTTTCAGGCACCCAATGATCCAAGGCATCTTCCAGCGCCTCCTCTGCAGTCCGAATTTTGATCCCCGCCTTAAGAATCTTGGCCGTGTCCAAAATACAGTTGGACCGCGGGGTGACCGCTCCGAAGCGGTAAAACTCATCATCGCTCCGCCAAAATGCCGGATTCCAGTCCGGACTCAGCTGTTTCTGTATTTTTTCGACCACCTCCCGGGTCGAGACGTAACCGGGATTCGTAATATTGTAGACGCCCCCAGGGATTTTCTGAAGCCAGCTATCCAAGCAAGCGGCGACAAAATCCCCTCGATGGCTGATTGAATTCCAATTCTGGTAAATTTTGGCGTAGCGCTGAACCTTGGAAAGATAGTTACGAGGCCCATCCAACTCGTCAAATGGAATCCGGAGCCGCCAGACATAAAAATCCGGAAATCCGGCCATGACTTCCTCCGCCAGGGCTTTTGTTCCGCTGTAAAAGCTACAGTTGTTGTGCGCGAAGCAGAAATTGGGCTCGTCCGTCTCGGTGAATCCCGCAACTCGGTCCGACCTCTTAGACAGCAGTTCGGAAACCAGCGGCTCAGTCAGTCTATCCTCTACTGCCCAGGCGCCAGACTCCTGTCGTACTTTCGCGCCGGTATAAATACAGCCGGAGGAGACGAAGCCCAAGCGTACCCCCGCCGCATCACAGGCTTGGGCAACCGTTTGGGCTAAGGTCACATTCCCAGCAATCGTCTCCCCTCGTTGGTTTTCACAGGCATCCACATTGGGTTTTCCAGTGAATCCCCCCGCATTAATAACAAACTCCGGTTTTTCTTTTTGAAGAGTAGTCCGCAAGACACGGTAGTCGGTATAATTAATCTGCTTTCGAGAAACAGGCCGAAAGGGAATCCCCCGTTGGGTCAGTTCTTTACCAAAGGCTTGACCCACATAGCCCGATCCACCCAAAAGAAATACCATGAATTAATATAATCATAGAAAAATAGAAAGGGCGAGAAGACTGTTCAATCCTTTTGAGTAAAATTCGGGAATGCATGGCCCGCCAAGAAAACGTGTTGTAAAACAATCAGCTTGCGTGCAAAATATTTCTCTTGTCTCAGTTTCCAAAAATCAGTGTTTTAATTCCGACCTACCAGCAGGGTCGATTCCTTTCCGAGGCACTGGATTCTGTGCTGCGTCAGGATTTTCACGACTTGGAAGTGGTTGCCTCAGATGATGGCTCTTCAGACAATACGTTCTCCATTTTGCAGGATTACGCTATCCGCGACTGCAGGGTTCGGATTTTTAAGCATACCTCGAACCTCGGGATGGTTGAAAATTGGAACTTCTGCCTGCGGGAAGCAAGAGGGGAAGCAGTGAAGCTAATGGGCGGGGATGATCGACTGGATCGCCCCGATTGTCTTTCCCAACAGTGGCAAAGCTTACAGGCCCCTGGAGTGGCTTTGGTTGCTTGTGGCCGAAATATCATTGATTCAGACAACCGTTTTTTGGAATGCATCGCCAATCTGCCGCGCGGCTATTTCCCCCGTGCCAAGATCATTCCAAGAATGCTCGAACATCACGACAATCTGATCGGGGAGCCAGTTTGCTGCCTCTTTCGCCGCAAGGATGCGACCCGAGGCTTTAATGCTGCTTTCCTCCAGAACACAGACATTGAAATGTGGTTTCACATTCTACGTCACGGGGGATTAGCATATCACGACGAGCTCTTGGTCGCATTTCGTCGCCATCCCGACCAAAAAAGTACAGTCCATAACGATAGCGGCCTATCCCGCATAGAGCACTGCGTGCTCATCCTGAAACAGGCCTCGGGCCGTCACATTCCCTCCACCTGCAAAGTACAAGCTCTTGCCTATGCGGATAAGACTCTTCGAATTGCCGACTCGATGGAGATCCGTAGGGCTGCACAACAGCTGAATCTGGAGACCAGCTGGGCGGATGCTCTAAGAGCAAAGATTTCATTTCGTGTTCGCAGAACCATCCGCCGCTGGAAGAAATCTATCTCGAAGCGTATCCCGTTTTAAAAAGAGGGGCGCGTCTAATCATTGATTTAAACCCTTGTTTTATAAAAAACTGCAGTCTTTTAATAAATCGTCTCCCTTTTCGAGATTTTGAATGAGAAAACTTATTTTAACCCCATTTTTTCATTTTAATCCGAGAGAATCCTAGATACATGACAGCTACTTGTGGCAGCGGCTTTTGATGAAACCCTCGGAAAAGAACAAAGACCTGAGCCTGCGGAACCAAGACTTGCTTTTAATAGGCATCAGGTTGGCTGCTGAGATCAGGCTTTCTTCAATATCCCTCAATCCATAACGACGTGCAAAAAAGAGGTAACAGTGCCCGTAAAGATCGAGCAGATCCGAGTTCTTAACAGAAATGCAATCGGCATGATTTCGAAAAGCGACGTCTGGCCCCGGAAGGATATCCAGCCTTCCCTTTTCCTGCAGCAAGGCTGACGCAACCAAGAGCGCATCTGGTCCAATGGCTAGCTGAATAGGGTCGTGGCCATCCTTGGCTGGAATGGATTGAAACCATGCCTCTCGAAGTGACTCAATGGGTATGATGTATGCCATCGGAGAACGTGGCAAATCTCTGCCTTCGGACAAAAGAAGCCTTCGAAGAGCCTTACTAGCCGAAAGATTCCGATCCGACCCTTGAGAGTAATACACAGGGTTAAATCCGTCCTCGAAGACCACTCGAGCGGAAGTGACGAAAATATTCGCTCCTGTTTTTTCATGCCGTTCGATTGTCTGGGCGTAAAGATTGTCTACTAGCCAATCATCGCTCCAGTGAAAGTGAACGTGTGACCCTGTAGCTTGGAGGTAAGCATGTTGCCAGTTTTTGTAAGCCGGAATATGTTCCTTTGGCTGGGTAAATAATATCTGCCTCCCGAATTCCTGAAAAAGTGCCTTTCCCGTGCCATCCGTACTATGATTGTCGCTAACAATGACTTCATGATAAGAACGGGGCTGGAAGGAAAAGATTTTTCGAAGGGCCTCCGTCACCATCGTTTTTCTGTTGTAAGTTGGAATCAGTACGGAGATTTTCATCTTGTTGCTATCTTTCGATCATATCGATTCTGGTCTTTTTGAAAACACTCTTATAAAAAAAGGCTGCCAGTATTCCCCTTTGAATACTCTTTTAGGGAAAGCCTCCCTGACATCTTAAGTCCCGAACGTCTTACGCTTTTTAACTGATCTAAAGAGAAGGCGTATTCTACATCCAAAACTAATTCCAGGGCTTTGACATTACTCTTTGCCTCCGCTCGCCTCAAGAAACTTAAGGTGTGCTTCAAATATTTTCCGAAGAGCTCCAGCAAGGCGATCGGGCGCCGTTAACGTCACTACTTGATGTTCTCTCTTCCCAGATTTTGATTGCCAGGAAATCCTGAATGTTTTTTTGTCGTGCTTGCGTAAAAACTCCATTTTTAGCCAAGTCGTTTTAAGAGGCATATTCCCCGAACCCAACACCATCATTCTCGCTTGCTGCTTCCGGCAGATGTGATCCAAAAATAAACCCCCTAATGGCCCGTGAAGGTATGCCAATTTAGAGGACCGAACTTTCATGATGCCGGGCCAATCTGGATCTGTGCCGGTTCGATCAAGATGAAGTAGCTGCCGACTAAATCCATCCCTTGCCCACGATAGAAACATTTGGTTACATGTTTTTTCACCGAGACATCTCGCAAGGTTTGAGCACCAAGAACTATCAAGAATCAAGAGGGAGAAATGTTGTGGTTTCCGAGATTGACGGACGAACCGAAATTTCCAGCCTTTGGGGTCCTGTACGGCCATAGGCTTAGCTCGAATAGCTACCGGTGTGGTGACCATCGTGCCGTCTTTGACCCATGGAAAATAGTTTGCTAATCGAACAGGAAGGTGCCGGCGGACATCTCTTTGTAATTGTAGCCAGTTGCGGCGAAGATTTCGGTACCCGTAGTACTTTTCCTTGAATTTTATCTGCGCCAAGGTTGCGAAGGCAAAATGGTCGAACACCGCCCCGACGGCCTCTGTTTCTGCGTGGGTAAAGGGCTGCTTCATGCCGACATTTACCTTTTTATAAAAAGGCGGTCGACGCCCGACCAAAACGTTTGGCTCATGGCTTTGCCATTCGTCGCCTGGCCAGTAGCGGTAAACACGCAACCACTCCACTTCTGGATTCTGGGAATAGCCGTGACGGGAACTGACCACAGCATTGGGTCCAACATAAAAATTACACCAAAACCAAGCTGAAGAACGTGCGGGATTCTCCCGAAAGAGTCGCACCACATTCTCGATCTGCCATGGTGCCCACAGCTCATCGCTCGACACCTCCCAAAGAAGGCAGGGTTCCCGCAAGGAAGGGAGATAGGCTCGCTCCATTTCAATTTTTCCATCCCAATATTCGCCGCGCGGCTTCCGATAGACGAAAATACGGTCGGGGTTTTTTTTCTGCTGCTGATCAAGAAACTCTGTAGTTCCGTCAGTACTCAGGCTGTTTTTCATGGCCCAAGCAGGTACCCGTCCCCCGCTGGCCACGCTCCATGCTGTGTCATGGCGCAACAGGGCCACCCCCTCTACAATATGCCATTCCCAAGGCATATTTAGTCGCCGGAAAACACTCGGATGGTGCCGAAGAAACGGCATGCCGTCGTAGACTAGCGTGACGAAAGCTATTTTCAGAGCTTTTCCTGCATCTGCATCTCGAGATCCAGCTCTTATGCCAGAACTGCCATCCGGGTTTTCTCTCGGCTTACTAGAAAACATACACTTTGAAATAGTCTGATTCATAAGAGGGAGAAAAGTCCTCGAAATAATTCAGGATCCTACTATACCCACCATTCGTAGCTTCTCGGGAAAGGCAAAGGGCTCTTCGTTCAAAGCTAATGTCTTCGACGTAATATTTGCTAAGCAGTGCTACTCCGCCCGATTTTCGCAGTTTATTCAAGCTTACAAAGACTTGATCCCAAGCCTTATCGCTCGGGACCTCTGTCGACTGTACCCAATCGTTCGCTATGGGATTTTGAGCCGCAAGACCAGGCCATATCCCAGCAAATGCAGGAAGAACAGCTACAGCACGATCTGGATATTTTCTCATGAGCCCCAAAATATCTTTGATCATTTCTGCATTAGAAGGCGAGGTGAAAACCCCAGCGGCACCAGGAAGAGTGCCTGAAAGTGATTCGGTAAGACGGGCACTCGGCAAATCCCTATAAATCACATTTGATCGCAGAAAATGAAACGCAATAAAAAATCCAAAAAGAAGTGCCACAAAACTTACATTCTGCATGAATAAATAGGGTTGAACGGTTTCTGGAGGAGTCCTTTGCTTCATGAGCCGCAAAAGCGCAGCATAGAAGACAAAAACTAAGGGGCCTAACATCAAAAGCATATTATTGTACCCAACAGAGACGTTTACGCTGTAGGCCAGAGCCAGACAGGCTCCCCCCGCCCAACCAAGACTCCTGTCAGATTTTCTGAGGGCAAGAAGGGCGATTAGTGTGAAGCCAAAGAGAAAAAGAGAAGATGAAATCATCACCCGATGAACTTTTTCAGGATGTAAGGCGGCCCACGTACATACCCCTGTCAACAAAAGAAAAAGCAAAGGACTTGCCCGAGTTTTCCAATTTCCTTTATTTTTTATCCAAATCCACAGAAAGATTCCCGCCACCGCCGCGCCGATGCAGAACCACAGTCCCGGTCGATAGAAAAGTCCAGTCCAGATTTCGCTTTGAGATAGTTTCGAGCTTCCGAAAACGACCTGCTGAAGAAAGTCGCTGCCGCCGCCCGAAACTAGAATCCATAACAAATAAAGAGTGCACGGCGCCAGGCCCCAGCCGGACAATAAAAGCTTGTGGAGAAAGCTTTTGTCTTTCCCCGCCCAGATCGTCGTTAAAATAAAGATTAAGAACGGCAAGAAGGATTGTTTGAAGAGAATCGAGCAGCCGACCAAAATTACCCCGAGTATATTTTTTTTTCTGGAAAAACAAAAGATCCCGGCCGTGGCAAAAACTATGCCGTCGATTGTATTCCAAGCCATGATCGGAAAGTCATGCAAGCTCAGCATAAAAGCCATTGTAGAACCCAACCAGACCCTCAAAATATCCGGCTTTTGGAAAAGATAATGTTGCAACATCAAAACCCATAAAAGGTTGGCGCTAAAAAGCTGGAAAAGTCCTACTCCTCGGGAAACCAACACCCAGTGATCCGTGAATTTCCAGAGGTAAAGAGTGTGCAACAATCCGCTGCCAGTAAATTTGACGTGAACAAAGTCTTTGTGAGGTATTTCCCCCGCAATAATTCTTTTTGCCTGGGCAAGCCAGAGCCCCTCGTCTGTTAGATTGAATCCGTATTTTCCGTAAAGAAAAAATACGACTGCGATTGTGAGCATGCCGAGACAAATCAAGACTGGATTCAGAAGTTCGATTGATTTTTTGCTAGGCCGAAGGAAAATATCGCTTGGTAGCATAAATATTTTATATATGCTAACGAAGTTACTTGCTATCAACAAGTACTTCGTGTTTTTGAGAGGATGCTCTCGATGGCGGTCCTAATATTTCACCCTCGGTCGCGGAGTCGATTTGTCCTTCCCTCTTTCCGGCGAGGTCTCCACTCGAGATGCGCCTCTAATGAACTGCAGCGCTAACTCTCGAAATTTGTTCTTCGGTGATTTCTGGAAAGATAGGCAAAGAAATAATTCGTTCGGCCAAATGCTCTGTTACAGGAAAGTCCCCTCGCTTGTGACCAAGATCTTTGTAAGCCTGTTGAAGATGCACGGGAATCGGATAATGAATCCCGTGGGAGACGCCGGCGTCATTCAGTTTTTTTTGCAAGCCTCCACGATCTGTTGTTTGCACTACGTAGAGGTGCCATACCGGCTTCCCGTAATCTGCTGTCAGGGGCAAACCTAACCTACTCCTTTTTAAAACTTCACTATACCGTGCTGCTGCTTCAACTCGCTTGCGGTTCCAAAGCGCAAGATGCTTTAACTTGATCCTAAGGATGGCTGCCTGAATTGTGTCGAGGCGAGAGTTGAGTCCCTTGATCGTATGTACGTATTTAACTTTTTGACCATAATTACGCAACAGTCTGATTTTCTCAGACAATTCGAAGCTCTTCGTCACGACTGCCCCGCCGTCTCCATAGGCGCCTAGGTTTTTTCCTGGATAGAAGCTGAAACATCCCACATCCCCCATAGTCCCGCAGATTTTCCCTTTGTAGGTTGCTCCATGGGCTTGGGCTGTGTCTTCCACCACATAAAGTTTCCTCATCTTGGCAATTTCAAGAATCGGATCCATATCCGCAGGTTGTCCATACAGATGAACGGGCATAATAGCCTTCGTTCTGGAAGTCAGGGCTTTTTCAATTTTCGTTGGATTCACTGTGTAGTATGTAGGATCACAATCAACAAAGACTGGCTTGGCCCCGCAATTCGAAATCGCCAAGGCACTCGCGATATACGTATGGGACGGAACAATAACCTCGTCCCCTTGCCCGATGCCAAGGGCTACCAAAGCAAGGTAAAGGGCATCCGTTCCGTCGGCAACCCCGACACAGTGCGGAGCTTGATTGAAAAGGGCGAATTCCTTTTCAAACTCCCCCACATCCTCTCCCAGAATAAAGTCACCACGCTCCAATACGGATGAAATTGCCTCCTGGATTTCTTGGGAAATATGGCGATATTGTCGAACTAAATCGACGAAAGGT
>RFQL01000241.1 GCA_009924985.1 Burkholderiaceae bacterium
CCCACCACTGCAAGCCGATAGGATCGGCTGAGACATTAGCGACCCTATCAGGTCGCATGAATGAACACTTTTTCACTTACGATTTTGTTAGTTATCGTTACAATCCAGTTGCGACCACTACCGTCTTCACGCATGATAGCGTTGATGATGCCAACGTGGGCGTTACCCTTGGGGTCGATAACGCTACCATACTTACCAGACCGCATTGATGCCAGAATATTGTCGAGACTATTCATTTCTTTTCTCTCTTTCTTGTGATGATGAATGGATTGTACAGTAAGGATTCTATTTTGTCAAGTCTAATCGTTAAGGTATGAGCGAATCGCATTACTCACTTCATGAGCAGCATACGATGCAAACGCAGCAACTGAAAGGTATCCAACGAGCAGCGTATAATCGGCAAAAGTCAGCATCATCTTTTTCTCTCTTTCTGGTGTTTGGATTATATCATCATTCGCAAACGTTGTCAATCGCAAACTCTTCCACAACGTAACCCATTTCGTCGATTCGGATGAATCCGCCATGCTCACCGATTTCGATTTCGTTTTCGTTGCTACGAGCAAGATCCAGAAGATCCATTCCAAACGCTGCAACGTTCACCAGTGTAGCAGAATCGGCACTGCTCAGGAAACCAACCAACTCGCTCATCGTGTTGAATATCATCATGTTTCTCATATCGACATTATACCAAACATTCTTCAACTTTCAAGAGAAAAGTTTCCTTACAATACCGTAAGGTTTATCAGAGCAAATATCATACCATAACATAAGTTATTCTTCGGTACGTTGTTTGCTATGGCCATTCGACGTAAGTGCTTATCCCACAAGGGTTTACGACGATTTTTCGGCCGAAAATTTGACGTAAGTGCTTACGCAGCAAGGGTTTACGTCAAGTATGTGCCACTAATGGGGGTATATCCCTTACCCCTCTGAAAAGGGGGATACTTCCTCTCCGCAGGCCAGAATAGCAGCATACTGTTCGGCCAACGCGGCCTTACGTTCAGCCGATCCGGGCCTTCCCACCTTTACGATCATACGATCATCACCCCCATTGTAGCGGGGGTCAACCTTTTCAACCTTAGCCTTACCGATTTGGCGGAGAGCCTTACGATTGAACTTCATCACCTTTTCGCTGCGAATCGGAGTATACATTCCATCTACAACGCTAGGCTGGTGAGGGATTGCGATACCCTCAAACCAGTTGATGATACCGCGGCGAAACTCACGAAGGATTGGGCTAGTGGCCATTGTCGTTTTCCTATGGGTTGAAATGATGATGTAGTGTAGCAA
>RFQL01000242.1 GCA_009924985.1 Burkholderiaceae bacterium
ATATTAAATATATCATTTACGTTATATTTAATATTTAAATGGAGATTAAAAATGCTTATGAATCATGATTTTACACAGGATCGCACAAAATACCTAGGCGGGAGCGATATCGGGGCCATTCTAGGGCTCTCCCCCTTTAAAAGCCCCCTCGCTGTCTGGATGGAAAAGACCGGCAAAGATGTAAAGCCCGTGGATAGCCTCCCTCTGCGCTTTGGTTCCTTTGCCGAGGAGTTTGTAGCCAATGAATACGCCAAAGCGACGGGCTTTGCTCTGCGTCACGATGAATCCATCTATATCCATCCGGCTCATTCTTATATAAGTGCCCATATTGATCGCTTTGTGCATACCGATGGTCTAGATCAGCCTGCTACCAAGATCTTGGAATGTAAAACGGCCAATCCCTTTAGTCGTACTCAATGGGGTGAGGTAGGAAGCGATCAGGTGCCCATGAGCTATCTATGCCAATGCATTTGGTATATGGCGATTACCAGGATTACAAAAACCGATCTCGCGGTTCTCATTGGGAATACCGACTTTCGGATTTACTGTATTGCGCGTGATCGTGAGTTAGAAAACCTCGTACTAGAAAAAGCCCATCACTTTTGGCATGAGTACGTATTAAAAGATCTTCCACCGCCTGCGCAAAGCCCAGACGATTGCCAATTGCTCTTTGAGCGCAGCGATCCCGCCAAGACTCTAGAGGCTAATCCAGAGACACTCGCATTGCTGGCGCGACTGCAAACGTTAAACCAGCAAGGCAACGCCTGTGACGAAGAGATTACAGCGCTTAAAACCCAGATCATGGCGCAGATGCAAGACGCCGAAGTACTGGCTCACCAGGGTCAGATACTTGCTACTTGGAAGGCTCCAAAACCTAGCTTTCGACTCGATGCTAAACGCCTAGAGATGGAGGAGCGCGCCATCTATGAGAAATACAAAGTAGCAAGTCAAGTCAGTCGGCGTTTTGTCCTCAAAGAAACTGCTCAGACTCGTAACGCAACTCTCTAAGGAAGCATGATGACTCAGACCACTACTCAGACCATGACTAAGCCCATTACTAAGCCCAGACCCAAGACCACTGCCGCAGCTAAAAAAGGGGTGGTAAAGCAAGTAAGTCCCATGGCCAAGGTACTCAAGCGTGCGGCTAACGCCATTGCCATGGCCCCTAAAGAGCTAACTCTATGGTTTAGCTACTATCCACAAGTCAGCGAGGCAACCCAAGAGACCTGTTTGCGCTTGATTGCGAAGTACCGCCTAAACCCACGTGCCGATGAAATCGATCT
>RFQL01000243.1 GCA_009924985.1 Burkholderiaceae bacterium
ACCCCCTCAATCAAGGGGCTGTAGTTCCAGAGTTTCCAGAGATACACACTTGTCGGTATACATTGAACGATAGCCTACGGTTTCATCGTGGATCGTGAACAGAATACGATTGTCGGGCATGGTGCGAATCTTTACGATCTCACCCGTAAACTTCTCACCCGTAGCATATTCGACCTTAACGACGTTTCCGATTTTCATTTCCATTTTTCTTTCTCCTGTTCTTTCTATATCGACATTATACAGGCTCATATTTAGGTTGCAAGCGAAAAGTTTCCTTACAATGCCGTAAGGTTGGTAGAGCAAATACCATACCATAGAATAAGTTATTCTGTGGCACACCATTTGCTATAGGCATTCGTCGTAAGTCGTTATGCCACAACACTTTACGACGATTTTTCGGCCGAAAATTTGACGTAACTCCTTATCCCACAAGGGTTTACGTCGAGTGTGTACCCCTAGTGGGGGGGTTAGCCCACCTTGAACATGAAAACCCTATAAATCCCGCACGATGATACCCCCCAACCGGGGCAATCATACAGCCAATCGGGCAACCCCTTACAATGGGGAGGATGATAGCCGTCAACGTGTAGCGTATTATTATCATTCGGCAACCGCTGTACGATCAGGCCATGAGATTCTAGTTTGCAAATCATTTCAGAAACGGACATTGTTTTTCCCTTATGCAAAAAGGTTTTCGGAAGTTTGGCTCATCTTATCGGTATACAGGCTACGGTATCCAATGCCATCATTCCGCGAATCATCCTCAATCATGATCGTGATCAACTCACGATTCTGTACCATCTTGATTTCCACAACGTAACCGGTGTACCGCTTGCCATCATAACTCGTCGAGATTTCAGTATTCAGTGTCATATTCTTTCCTTTTCTTTCCCCTAGTATACTTATCGGCAATCCTACGTCAACCCCCTAGAAAATATTTTTTCAGTGAGAGAATGCGGGAAGCCTTTTGATGATAATAACTCGGCAACCGTCCTCACCATCCCACTTGTCGAAAGCGGCGGTAGTTGCCTGATCCTCAGTATAGAATGGGCCGATGAAGTCTAGTTCACAATCCCAAGCGTCTACGATTTGAGCGAAGTATGTCATTTCTTTTCCTTTTCCCTTATATCGACATTATATCATGGCATCTTGAATCGTCAACCAAAATCTTTCCTTACAATATCGTAAGGTTATCCTCAGCAAATATCATACCATAGAATATATTATTTTCTGGCACATCGTTTGCTGTGAGCATTCGAC
>RFQL01000244.1 GCA_009924985.1 Burkholderiaceae bacterium
TAGAGCAAGGAGAAACTGGTGGCGCCGCCTTGACTGGCGGAATTACTGGATTAAGTGTCCTCCCATTTGCAAAGCCAATCAAAAAAGCGGCAAGCGCAATTTCAAAAAAGATTAAAAAATAATGGCAAATCCAATACTACCCGTTCAGTCTGGTGCAAATTTGCCGGGCCTTGAAACCGAAGAAAATATTCAAAAGGCCATGGCACAAGATGCCGAGATGGACTACTACGAAGACGCGCTAGGATTAGAGCCAGGTGACGTTGAAGAGGAAATAGTTGAACTAGAAGACGGTTCGGTTATTGTTAACTACCAAGAAAAACAAAGCCCACGCAAAAACCCAGAGTTTTACGAGAACCTAGCAGAGTCGTTTGATGAGGGCACACTACAGGCCCTGGCAACGGAGTACTTAGATTTAATTGACGCTGACAAAGAGTCACGTTCACAGCGAGATAAACAATATGAAGAAGGATTGCGTAGAACTGGGCTTGGAAAAGATGCGCCAGGAGGGGCGACGTTTGACGGTGCTTCCAAGGTGGTGCACCCAGTTATGGCAGAGGCCTGCGTTGACTTCGCTGCGTCAACGGCTAAAGAATTACTTCCACCCGATGGCTTAGTTAAGTCTAACATCAAGGGCGAAGCAGACCGAATAAAAGAAGAAACGGCAGATCGTAAGGTTAACTTCCTTAACTGGCAGCTAACCGAGCAGGTACCCGAGTACCGCGACGAGATGGAGCAACTGTTAACTCAGTTGCCACTAGGCGGCTCACAGTTCCTTAAGTGGCGCTGGGACGAAGAACAAAAGCGTCCAATCTGCGAGTGGGTTGCGATTGATAACATTTTGTTACCATATGCGTCAACTAATTTTTATACTGCGCAGCGTGTAACCGAAGTACAAGACATCACCGAAGACACATTCTTGCAACGTGTTGAGGCAGGTATCTACCTTGACATTGATAGTGAATATTCATCTGACGCGCCGTTAAATGATCAGACTAGATCTGAAAAAGCAAACAACAAAATCGAGGGCAAAGACATGCCCTCTAAGAACATTGACGGATTGCGTCGTGTTTATGAGATTACTTGTTTCATGCGTTTGGATGAAGACGATCAAACTCAAGGACAACGCGCGCCATACATTTTAATGATTGATGAGACCACAAGCAAAGTTTTGGGTCTGTATCGTAACTGGGAAGCAAATGATGAGAAGTTTGAAAAACTGGACTGGTATGTCGAGTTTAAATTTATCCCTTGGCGTGGCGC
>RFQL01000245.1 GCA_009924985.1 Burkholderiaceae bacterium
TATTTACCTTGCGCGATGAAGCCTTGCAAATGGGCTTAGGTCGAAAGGCAGAAACTGTAAGCCAGCACGCCCAATTATTAGAAGAATTTTTAGCAAAAGAACACAAAGCCAATCGCTTTACACCGACACTTAAAGAATCGGCCAAACCCATCTTGGTTCATGGTCATTGCCATCAAAAAGCGTTTGCTGCAGTAAGTCCCGCATTAGAACTTCTCAAACTCATTCCGAATGCCAACCCACAACTCATTGAATCATCTTGTTGCGGGATGGCTGGTAGCTTTGGTTACGAAGTTGAACACATTGAGGCATCCAAGCAAATGGCGGAACTCAGTTTATTACCAACCATTCGTAAGCATCCTGATGCATGGATAGTTGCAGATGGCACGAGTTGCCGTCATCAAATTGCCGATGGAGCAAGTCGCGAGGCAGTGCACATTGCCAAGGTTTTAGAAAGCCATCTTCATTCCTAAATGATCAATATTGAGATGGGCGCTCTAAATTTGCTCGAGATTTAATGATCGTGACGCTTTAAATCTCGATAAAAGTTTTCATGTGGACCGAAGGTCAACAATTTAATACTATCCTCGTCCAAAATTCGGTAAGCGAGCAGACAGACTTCATTAGACAGTCTAAATTTATAAACCCGAACTCCCATAAGGTCACCTATCTTTGCCTCGCCAATCCATGGATCTTGACTAATCGATTTGAGTGATAGATCGAGTTTGGCTTTTTGAGGGGCGTGTAATTTTTTGGTGGCCTTTAGAAATGATGCGGTAATGAGTAAACGCATCAGCTAAATACGTACTCGCCAATCACGGGCTCTTTGTCTGCGATTAGGATCTCCCGAATCATCGAAAACGGTAGATCAGGATTTTCTTGGGCAATTTTTCCAATTTGAGACCAGTATTCAATTTGCTTGGGTATCGAGCGATGCTCGATACCACCGTACAACTTTGCCTGCTCAACCAACTGCTCCGATAATTTAACGTTCACAGCCATCGTGCATTCCTCTCAATTAAATTCATAGCTCACGCCCATTTTAGCATAAAAGGTTCCAAAAAGGAACTTTTTATAGGGTATTTCAATCGACCACTCTTCGGAAAACTACCTAGCCCTATTTCAGGATACCAAGACATTACCTAAAGCTTGTAACAGGTTCACCCTCATACCCATTGCCCTATGCGATGAAGTTCTGCAAATGGTCATGGGGCTGTCATCAGATTGCTGACAAGGCGAGTT
>RFQL01000246.1 GCA_009924985.1 Burkholderiaceae bacterium
GCGGCAAGGACTATACTAGCTTTGGTAAAATGGGCGATGACGGTGTAAACACCAAGTCAATCGTAGCTGGTAAGAATGACATGGGCGGCACAGCTAAGAATTTAAATCAAGGCGGTACAGAGACTCCAACATTTGCCAATCAAGGACAATTGAAAGGCACTGGTGTATTCAAAGGCGGCAAGCCACAACTACAAGATGGCGGCAATATCAATGTTCCAGGTGGAAAAGCTGGTAAGACAGCATTTAAGAAGAAAGAGCCAGGACATGGGGCTGAGAAGAAGAGCACAGGTGACAATGGTGACAGAAGTGCTGACAGTCCAATCAATGGCGCTCCAGGTAGAGCAAAGTAAACATATAGATGAACTACTTACGTGAAAATCTCAGTTTCGACCAAGCCCGTATGGTGGTCGAATCTGACGGCCAAGACGGCAAAAACCTTTACATGAAGGGTATCTGCATTCAGGGAGGCATCAAAAATGCCAACCAGAGAGTATATCCTGTAGATGAAATTGAAAGAGCTGTCAAAACTTTGAATGATCAAATTACAGGCGGATATAGCGTTTTGGGCGAAGTAGATCATCCAGATGACTTAAAGATCAATTTGGACCGTGTGTCACACATGATTACTGAAATGTGGATGGACGGTCCAAATGGTTATGGAAAATTCAAGATATTGCCAACACCCATGGGTGAGATCATTACAGTAGATGTAGTGGCTCAACCTAGTGCTCCTGGAGCATATCCCACACCAATTTATGAACATATCATGAACGCTAGAGGTGGCCATAATGCTTTACGCATAGCGAAAGAGGTCAAGGGTGATCCAAAAGCACAAAAATACATCAAAGAGAGCTTATTATCAATAATAAGCAAACTCCACTAAAAGGAGAATCACATGTTGGACGTATTGAAAGGCTTATTTGAAAACAATGTGGTTAGTGAGAGTGTTAGATTACAAATTGAAGAGGCTTGGGAGGCTCGCATTGCCGAGAACCGTGAACAAGTGACTCAACAACTTAGAGAAGAATTTAGTCAACGCTATGACCATGACCGTCAAGTCATGATTGAAGCAATCGATCGTATGATCGGTGATCAGTTGGCTCCTGAAATTGCTGAGTTTGCTGAAGATCGTGCTCAACTTGCCGAGGCTAAGGCCAAGTATGCAGTTAAAATGAAACAAGACAGTGCAAAATTAAAAGAATTCGTTCTTAGAAGTTTAGCTGGCGAAGT
>RFQL01000247.1 GCA_009924985.1 Burkholderiaceae bacterium
GCCACAAAGGTTTGCGTCGCTGTTTCAGTAACAGCAGCAATAGCGGGCGTTACTACAACACTGGGGACGGCGGCAACTTGACCCTGAACAACAGTAGGCGAACCCATCGATATATTAGGCGCCGTTGCCGCTACCAGTGAAGGATTGAATTGGGGAGTATTTACACCTGGAGTTGTCGATGAAAACGCAATCGTATTAGTCGTGCTTGGATTACTTGTAAAACCACTTAGTGCACCCAAATAGTCACCATAGCTATTACCGAGACCCGAAACCGCCCCGGCTGATAATCCCGAAAAAGCGTTTGCCGCTTCCAGTGCTGAAATATCTCTACTAGCCACAAATGTAAGACCGCCAATTGTTAGGGCATCCCCATTATTAAGAGCATTAAAGTTTGTAGTGAAAATTTTCGGGGTAGCGCTAACACCTTGGGTAATCTGCGCAGAAGTAATAGAGGTGGATTGCGGCAGTAGCGCGTCAATAGAAGTACTTATATTGGCAACATTGCCAGTGGCCCCAATGGAGGAGAACTGTACCGACGAGGAGCGATCAACCCCGCTAACCCGAACATTCGATACGCTAACCTGATGGGTATTAGTTAAATCAACATCTTGAAACGCAACAGGAAGTGTTTGGGTCAACGTCTCCGAAACGCTTGGTTCGACAAGATTTAGGTTTAAAACCGATTGAATAATGGGGGCATCATTACTACCCGTTATCGTGATGGTTAGGACTTGTGTATCGGTAGCTCCTGCCCCATCGGTGACCGTAAGCCGATACTCTTGCTTGAGAGTTTGACCGTGTGCTAAAAAATCAATTTCTGAATCATTGACTCTAAATGACCAGCTCACCTCGCCTTGCCCGCTAGCACTTAAGGTTGACGAAATCGCTGGCGTGAGCACACCCACATAATTAGCACCCAGTGGTGGCGCTGTGACCTGCATGGGAATAGCACCGCCAATATCACTCAAATCCAGCTCGGTTAAGTCAAAGCGGCCTGCTATTGCATGGGTCTGTGTATTTTCACCGAGGGATAAATCTGCTTTCTCATGCACACTACCACTGGCAATACCGTTAGTTGTCACAATCTTTGGAGCATCATTGGTTCCGGTAATCGCAACCGTAACGGCTTGATTGACTAAACCGCCATTACCATCATTCACTTGAACCGTAAAAACCGCATTAACACGCTCTCCTTGGGCTAAAAAGTTAAGGCTTTCCTCGGT
>RFQL01000248.1 GCA_009924985.1 Burkholderiaceae bacterium
AGCTATCGCTATGCAGTCTTAAATCTGGGGGGTCTAAATCGCACAGACCTCTTTAAACGTTTTGGTTTATTGTGTCAGCAATTAAATTTTATCGATCCCCTAATAAAAGACCAGCATTTTCGTTAAATAGTGCGATGACATCCGACCACTGTCAATATAGCCCCCATCCGTCTGTTGAACTGTTAACGCAACAGATTCAAAGCGCTAATACGCTGACCCGATCGATTATTGAAAATCTAGCCCCTGGAAAAGAGCTCGTTCCTCAACTAGCAACTCTCAATCCACCGCATTGGGAGTTTGCGCACATTACTTGGTTCCATGAGTTTTGGATTCACCGCAAGGGCTGTCATGAACATCTTTCTTTGTATAAGGATGCAGATGTCTTATTTAATTCATCTACGGTAGCGCATGCAGATCGCTGGAGTATTCCACTCGTATCACTCGAAAGTATATTGCGGTATAACCGTGAGGTATGCAATAAAACAAGCGAGCTCCTCAGCAAACCCTTAAGTGATGAAGACGCCTACTTTATTCAGTTGGTGATTCATCATTACGATATGCATAACGAAGCATTTGCCATTATGTGGCAGGCACTTGAATATCCCATGCCTTTTGAGCCATACAGTGTTTCAACCAAAACAGTCTGCAATAAAGAGTTCATTGAGTTTTCAAAAACGAATATGACTCTAGGATCATCTACGCAACAGGGCTTCCTATTTGACAATGAGAAATGGCAGCATCCTCTGACTGTAGAACCATTTACGATATCAAGCTCAGCGGTTTCCAATGAACAATATCGTGAGTTTGTCTTAGCAAAGGGTAGCCAAGCGATGCCAAACCATTGGAAGTACGAGTCCGGGGTTTGGTATGAACGCTTTTTTGACCAATGGCGTGTGATGGATGATCAACAAGCTGTACGCCATATTCCTTTTGAAGACGCCGTGGAATATACCAGCCAGCAGCATCTTCGTCTACCTACAGAGGCTGAACTCACCTTACTCATGGCAACAAACCCTAATGACTGGCAGGCATCGGATTTGTGGGAATGGACTAGTAGTCCATTTTTACCCTTTGAAGGCTTTACACCAGACCCTTATGTCGATTACTCACAACCCTGGTTTGATGGCACATACCAAGTATTAAAGGGTTGGAGTCCGTTTACAGTGGAA
>RFQL01000249.1 GCA_009924985.1 Burkholderiaceae bacterium
GACTTCCCTGCGGGGGGCGAATTCGCCAAGCCCATAGAACTTAAGCCAATCAGTAAAGACAACAAGAGCGCGTGACCTGATTTCATGTCTCTTAGCATAGAGGAGTTTTATGACCCCTGCACAAGACTCTTAGCGAGCCCGCTAAATAAGGCCGATGAGTAAGTCCGTAAGTAAGCCCCCAAAAGAGCATAAAAAAAACCCGCTCCGAAGAGCGGGTTCTAGGTGATTTAGAAAACTAAACCAATTGATGCTTAAGTTGATTCTGTATTCATGGTGTCGCCACGTAATGTTGGGTAACGTACGTGATCAACCAAATCCTGAATATCTTTCCGTGGAGCTGGGGTTACCAAGCTCACGAGGATGATGGCCGCAATACCAAGTGGCACACCAAAGATACCAGCCGAGATTGGCTGAATGCCATACCAGAGCTCAATCGGCGAGGTGATATTAAATATACCGCGCAACCAAGGTTGAGTCATAACCATGTAGTAAATAGTTACGCCAAGGCCTAAGACCATACCGACGCAAGCACCCGCCTTCGTTGCACGCTTCCAGAAAATTCCCAATACCAATGGGGGGAAGAATGCAGCCGCAGCAAATGAGAACGCAGCGCCCACAAGGAACAAGATATCAGCAGGCTTTTGCGCGGCCACATAGGCAGCAGCAAGTGCCACGACCACTAACAAGATCTTTGAAACCAGAACACGACGTGATGCCGGTGCATTTGGATCAATCATTTTGTAGTACAGGTCATGTGACAAGGCATTTGCAATCGTCAAGAGCAAGCCGTCAGCAGTTGACAGAGCCGCAGCCATACCGCCCGCTGCCACCATGCCGGAGATCACGTATGGCAAGCCACCAATTTCTGGGGTTGCTAACACGATGATGTCGCCACCAATGGTCATCTCAGCAAGTTGCAGGATACCGTCTTTATTGATATCCGCTACCGATAACAAGGCAGCATCGACTTTCGCCCACGCTGTAATCCAAGCCGGCAACTTATCAAATGGTGTTCCTACTAGGACCGTAAAGACCTCGTATTTCACCAAAACGGCAAGTGCTGGTGCTGTGAAGTACAGCAAGAAGATGAAGAACAAGGACCAAGTCACAGACTCACGCGCTTGTTTTACCGACGGAGTCG
>RFQL01000250.1 GCA_009924985.1 Burkholderiaceae bacterium
ACCAATCCACTGCCTGATCTAAAGCGGCAATAGCTTTCTCCAGTTCATGACCAATAGTTTGCAACTCTTCCGAGGGAGATTGTTTGAGATCGGTAACGCTGGCTTGCATTTCTTTAAAAAGACTTTTTGCCTCTTGCCCCTCATCCCGAATAATCTTCCGTCCTAATAGATCCCCTGCCTGGATTCCCGTGGTACCCTCATAAATTGTGGTGATACGAGCATCTCGTAGATGTTGAGCGGCACCGGTCTCTTCAATGTAGCCCATGCCACCATGCACCTGCACTCCGAGCGAGGCAATCTCAATCGCCTGCTCGGTGGACCATGCCTTCACAATGGGAGTCAGCAAATCCACGCGCTTTTGACTGGCATCACGAATAGACGCATCTGGATGCTTTTGAGCGAGATCGGATTGTGCTGCGGCAATATAGGCAAGTGCCCGCATGGCTTCAGTCTGCGTTTTCATGAGCATCAACATGCGCTGCACATCTGCATGATGCAAGATTGGTAGCTTCTCTGTTTTTTGTGGAACCTTCCCCTGTACACGCTCTTGGGCATATTGTGCTGCTTGCTGATAGGCGCGCTCAGCAATTGCAACACCCTCTAGACCAACCGCTAAGCGCGCATTGTTCATCATCGTGAACATATATTCCAGTCCACGATTGGCTTCACCGACCAGATAGCCAATTGCACCTCCGGATTCCCCAAACGACATCACTGCCGTTGGGCTCGCATGAATTCCTAATTTATGTTCAATCGAGACGCATTGCACATCATTACGTTTGCCCAGACTGCCATCTGTGTTCACTAAAAACTTAGGAACAATAAATAATGAAATCCCCTTGACCCCTGGGGGCGCATCGGGCAGACGTGCAAGTACTAAATGAATAATATTTTCAGTAAAGTCATGTTCACCGTAAGTAATAAAGATCTTAGTGCCACTAATTAAATAGTGGTCACCGTTTGGAATCGCTTTTGAACTCACGGCGGAGAGATCGGATCCCGCAGAGGGCTCGGTCAGGTTCATGGTTCCGGCCCATTGGCCAGAAACAAGGGGTGGTAAATAGAGCGCTTGCTGATCAGAAGAAGCGTGATGCTCTATTGCTTCAATCGCACCGGCAGTTAACATGGGGCACAACATGA
>RFQL01000026.1 GCA_009924985.1 Burkholderiaceae bacterium
GCTTTGCGATCCGTGAAGGCGGTCGTACAGTAGGCGCCGGTGTCGTTGCGAAGATTTTGGCGTAAGAAAGATTTAGGGGCGTAGCTCAATTGGCAGAGCGTTGGTCTCCAAAACCAAAGGTTGGGGGTTCGATGCCCTCCGCCCCTGCCAGCATTTTTTTTGGAAGAAGATTGGTACATGTCACAACAAACTATTGAAAACTCGGAACACAAATCTAGCTGGGTGAGCTTTCTTGCTGTGGCAATTGTGATCGGTGCATTAGTTGTTTATTACACACTGATTGATCAGGCATATTGGGTTCGCCTCGGTGCATTATTTGGCGGCATTATTTTGGCCATAATCATCGTTGCCCTGTCCTCAGATGGTCGACGATTTATTGCTTACAGTAAAGATTCTTTAGCAGAAGTAAAGAAGGTTGTCTGGCCCACTCGCAAAGAGTCGACTAGGATGACTTTGGTAGTTTTTGGTTTTGTGGTCATTATGGCCCTATTTTTATGGCTAGTCGACAAATTGGTCGAATGGTTAGTGTTCTCGATCTTTTTAGGCTGGAAGTGAGTAATCATGGTTGATGCAGATATGGTTTCCAACCCACAAGCTACTGGCAATATGCGCTGGTATGTAATCCACGCCTATTCAGGTATGGAAAAGAGCGTAAAAAAGGGGCTTGAAGAACGTATCGCTCGGTCAGGAATGGCTGATAAGTTTGGTCGAATTTTGGTTCCATCTGAGGAAGTGGTTGAGATTAAGTCTGGTCAAAAGTCTGTTTCAGAAAGACGTTTTTTCCCAGGATATGTCCTTATAGAGATGGAAATGACCGATGAGACCTGGCATTTGGTTAAAAACACCCCGAAAGTAACTGGTTTTGTGGGCGGTGTACGCAATCGTCCTTCCCCGATTTCAACTGCAGAGGTCAGCAAAATCATGGATCAGATGCAGGCGGGAGTTGATAAACCGAAGCCCAAGACCCTCTTTGAGGTGGGTGAGATGGTTCGCGTGAAGGAAGGCCCTTTTACAGACTTCAATGGCAACGTTGAGGAAGTCAACTACGAGAAGTCAAAAATACGTGTTTCTGTTACAATCTTTGGTCGTGGAACGCCAGTTGAGCTTGAGTTTGGCCAAGTGGAGAAGATGTAAGAATTTGAAGTGTTAAGAGTTTAAAGAGGAGCGGATCTAGATATCGCCAATTCTAGTGAAGCGTTTACTCAACGGCGGTTAGCTCAATAGACTAGCGCGCTTTTTTGGAGCAAGTATGGCAAAGAAAATTATTGGCTTTATCAAGCTACAGATACCTGCTGGTAAAGCAAATCCCTCACCACCCGTTGGCCCTGCACTTGGACAGCGCGGCTTAAATATTATGGAATTCTGTAAGGCGTTCAATGCTCAAACTCAGAGCATGGAACCTGGTCTACCGATTCCGGTGGTAATTACAGCGTTTGCCGATAAGAGCTTCACATTTGTGATGAAGACTCCGCCCGCAACGATATTGATCAAGAAGGCAGCCAAAATTGATAAAGGCTCACCACGTCCCCATACTGATAAGGTGGGCAAAATTACTCGCGCACAAGCCGAAGAGATTGCTAAGTTAAAAATGCCTGATCTGACAGCTGCTGATTTAGATGCTGCGGTCAGAACCGTTGCTGGTAGCGCCCGCTCGATGGGCATCACTGTGGAGGGAGTCTAAGCATGCCTAAGTTATCTAAACGCGTGAAAACGATTCAGTCCAAAGTGGATCGTAATAAATTTTATCCATTGGATGACGCATTGGTTCTTGTAAAAGAATGTGCAACCGCTAAGTTTGATGAGTCCATTGACGTTGCAGTTCAGCTTGGTATTGATGCAAAGAAATCCGATCAGGTGGTCCGTGGCGCAGTTGTTTTGCCTGCGGGTACCGGTAAGCATGTTCGTGTTGCCGTGTTTGCGCAAGGTGAAAAAGCTGAGCAAGCGAAAGCTGCCGGCGCTGAAATTGTTGGCATGGAAGACTTGGCTGAGCAAATTAAAGGTGGCAGTATTAATTTTGATATTTTGATTGCATCCCCAGACACCATGAAGATTGTAGGAACTCTGGGCCAAGTACTAGGACCACGAGGTTTGATGCCTAATCCTAAGGTTGGTACCGTGACCCCTGATGTAGTCACAGCGATTAAGAATGCAAAAGCTGGTCAAGTGCAGTTCCGTGTCGACAAGGCAGGAATTGTGCATGCATCGATCGGCCGTCGTTCATTTGAGCCAACCGCATTGAAAACAAATCTCTTGGCATTGCTTGATGCATTGAACAAAGCCAAGCCAAGTGCATCAAAAGGAATTTATTTAAAGAAGATCGCGGTCAGCAGCACCATGGGTGCTGGTGTACGGATCGACCAAGCTTCACTGCAAGCGGCGTAAGCCGGTAGTAAAAAGAACTTTGGGTCGAGCGCCTTGGCGCTCGAACATCAAAGACCGTTGGTGAACAAAGCGTTGTTAGCAGAGTTCTTAATGATTACGAAAGTAATGACCAGCGTAGATGGCGACCCTGTCAGGATATTTCGGGTATACCCCGCGATAAACGAATCAGACGCTGGTGTGTAACCCCGGTTGGAAACAATCGGAATATGAAGGAGTTAAACCGTGCCTTTGAATGTTGAAGACAAAAAAGCAATTGTGGCTGATGTCGGCGCTCAATTGGCTGCGGCTCAAACAGTTGTTCTAGCTGAGTATCGCGGTATACCCGTGGGTCAGCTCACTGCTTTGCGTGCCAGTGCACGTTCGCAGGGTGTGTATCTTCGTGTTTTGAAGAACACTCTTGCGCGACGCGCAGCGCAAGGTACACCGTTTGAGCAACTTGGCGACTCGATGGTTGGTCCATTGATTTACGGAATTTCTGCTGACCCCGTTGCTTCGGCAAAGGTGCTTCATCAGTTTTCTAAAGGACAAGATCAGCTAGTCATTAAGGCAGGCTTTTATAACGGCAAAGTACTTGATGTTAATGCGGTTAAGGCATTGGCAACCATTCCATCACGCGATGAATTGCTCTCGATGTTATTGGGAGTAATGAAGACGCCTGTGTCGGCAATGGCCCGTGTTCTTGGCGCAGTTGCAGAGCAAAAAGCAAGCGGTGCACCAGCAGTTGCTGTTGCGTCTGTTGCCCCAGAGCCTGCCGCTGAGCCAGCCCCAGAAGCTAGTGCTACGCCCGAGCAAGATAACCCCACTCCTGCTGCTTAAGTGACGCAGGATTAATTAATACAGTATTAGGAGCTAAAAATGGCAATTACCAAAGATGAAATTATTGAAGCAGTAGGCAATATGTCCGTAATGGATTTGAATGATCTCGTGAAGGCATTCGAAGAGAAGTTTGGCGTATCCGCAGCAGCAATGGCTGTTGCTGGTCCTGCTGGCGGTGGCGGTGGCGCAGCTGCTGTAGAAGAAAAGACCGAGTTCACGGTGAACTTGCTCGAAGCTGGAGCTAACAAAGTTGGTGTAATTAAAGCGGTTCGCGAAATCACTGGTCTTGGTTTGAAAGAAGCTAAAGACTTAGTTGATGGCGCACCAAAACCAATTAAAGAGGCTGTTGATAAGAAGACTGCTGAAGAAGCTAAGAAAAAGCTTGAAGACGCTGGCGCTAAAGCTGAAATGAAGTAATTGAGATAAAGAGGGCTTTTGGCCCTCTTTCGGTTTGATCCTCAGTGGTCAAACCAGATCTCATATTTACTTTTACTGTGTAATTCTGAAATCTGGTTTGCCTTCTGATACGACTGCAGAAGACAAGTTTGGTCGGGCATAACAATACACATTGTTCTGCTGTCCGCCAGTGGTTGGTAGAGGCCAGCCGCCAAATCTTTGCTCAGTCGCAGATGAAATGAACTATAGCTTCACCGAACGCAAGCGCATCCGTAAGAGTTTTGCTAAGCGACCCAATAATCACCAGGTTCCATACCTGCTTACAACCCAATTAGAGTCCTACGCTAAGTTTTTGCAGGCTGATAAGCCAGCAACGGCCCGTGCAAATGAAGGACTGCAATCTGCTTTCACATCGATATTCCCGATCGTGTCCAATAATGGATATGCCCGCATGGAGTATGTTTCTTATCAGTTATCGCCCCCCCCATTTGACGTTAAAGAGTGTCAACAGCGTGGCCTGACCTTCCATTCCGCTTTGCGCGCCAAAGTACGCTTGATCATTAATGATCGCGAAGCGCCTCAAAAGGTCAAAGAGGTTAAAGAACAAGAAGTGTATATGGGCGAGATTCCGCTCATGACCGATACTGGCTCATTTGTAATTAATGGTACAGAGCGCGTCATCGTGTCACAGCTGCATCGTTCGCCCGGTGTATTTTTTGAGCACGATAAAGGCAAGACCCATAGCTCCGGTAAGCTCTTGTTCTCGGCCCGTATTATTCCGTACCGTGGCTCATGGCTCGATTTTGAGTTTGATCCTAAAGATATTTTGTATTTCCGGGTAGACCGTCGTCGTAAGATGCCAGTAACGATTTTGCTCAAGGCTATTGGTTTAAACAATGAGCAAATTTTGGCGAACTTCTTTAACTTCGATCATTTCACCTTATCGCAAGCTGGCGCATCGATGGAGTTTGTGCCTGAGCGTTTGCGGGGAGAGGTAGCGCGCTTTGACATCCTCGACAAGAATGATGTCGTCGTGATTCAAAAAGATAAGCGCATTAATGCAAAGCACATTCGTGAGCTCGAGGCTGCTAAGACCAAGATCATTACAGCTCCAGATGACTCCTTAATTGGGCGCGTAATTGCTAAAAACATAATTGATCCAGATTCCGGCGAAGTATTGGCCAGTGCGAATGATGAGATCACCGAAGAGTTGTTGGAGAATTTGCGCGAGAGCGGTATTAAGCAATTTGAAACGATTTACACCAATGATTTAGATTGCGGAGCTTATATTTCACAAACCTTGCGTGTGGATGAGACTGCAGATCAAATGGCTGCTCGCATTGCTATTTATCGCATGATGCGCCCCGGTGAGCCGCCTACCGAAGATGCCGTAGAGGCTTTGTTTCAGCGCCTGTTCTATAGCGAAGATTCATATGACTTATCACGTGTAGGTCGAATGAAAGTAAACAGTCGCCTAGGTCGTACAGAAATGGAAGGCGCTATGGTGCTCTCGAACGAGGACATCATGGATACCATTAAGATTTTGGTAGATCTGCGAAATGGCAAAGGCGAGGTTGACGATATTGATCACCTTGGTAACCGTCGCGTGCGTTGTGTGGGTGAGTTGGCCGAGAATCAATTCCGTGCCGGTTTGTCGCGCGTAGAACGTGCAGTTAAAGAGCGTTTGGGCCAGGCAGAGACTGAGAATCTCATGCCCCATGACTTGATTAACAGCAAACCAATTTCCTCTGCTATTCGGGAGTTCTTTGGTTCGTCTCAGCTGTCGCAGTTTATGGATCAAACAAATCCTTTATCTGAGATTACACATAAGCGTCGTATTTCAGCATTAGGACCAGGCGGACTCACTCGTGAGCGCGCAGGCTTTGAGGTGCGTGACGTGCACCCGACTCATTACGGACGTGTTTGCCCAATTGAGACCCCAGAGGGTCCGAACATTGGTTTGATTAATTCCCTCGCATTGTTTGCAAGATTGAACGAACATGGGTTCCTTGAGACCCCTTATCGCAAAGTGAGCAATGGGAAGGTAACCGAGCAGGTGGAGTATTTATCGGCGATTGAAGAGGCTAAGTACACTATTGCTCAAGCGAATGCCACCATTGATAAGAATGGTAAGTTAGCCGATGAGCTGGTATCTTCGCGTCAAGCTGGCGAGACCATGATGGTTGGGCCCGAGCGCATTGATTACATTGACGTCGCGCCTAGCCAGATTGTTTCTGCGGCAGCATCGCTCGTGCCTTTCTTAGAGCACGATGATGCAAATCGCGCCTTGATGGGTGCAAATATGCAACGTCAAGCAGTGCCCTGCTTGCGTCCGGATAAACCATTGGTAGGGACTGGGTTAGAGCGGATTGTTGCTTTGGATTCCGGAACAGTAGTGATGGCTTCGCGTGGTGGTGTGGTTGATTACGTTGATGCGAACCGTATTGTGATTCGTGTGAATGATGATGAAACCGCGGCCGGTGAAGTGGGCGTCGATATTTATAACCTCATAAAATATACCCGTTCAAATCAGAATACCAATATTAATCAACGTCCCATCGTTCAAGTTGGAGATCTTGTTAAGCGAGGCGATGTGGTTGCTGATGGCGCCTCAACTGATCTGGGTGAGTTGGCATTAGGTCAAAATATGACTGTGGCTTTTATGCCATGGAATGGCTATAACTTCGAAGACTCCATTTTGATTTCTGAGAAGGTGGTAGCGGACGATCGTTACACCTCGATTCATATTGAAGAATTATCGGTCGTTGCGCGTGATACTAAATTGGGTTCCGAAGAAATCTCGCGCGACATCTCCAATTTGGCAGAGTCCCAACTAGCCCGTTTAGACGAAAGCGGTATTGTGTATATCGGTGCTGAGGTTGAGGCAGGCGATGTATTAGTTGGTAAGGTAACACCCAAGGGTGAAACTACCTTAACCCCAGAAGAGAAATTATTGCGCGCCATCTTCGGTGAAAAGGCATCGGATGTTAAAGATACATCCTTGCGAGTTCCATCTGGAATGAGCGGTACGGTGATTGATGTTCAGGTCTTTACTCGTGAAGGCATTGAGCGCGATGCGCGTGCACAAGCAATTATTGCTGAGGAGTTGCAGCGTTATCGCCTTGATCTTAATGATCAGTTGCGTATTGTTGAGGGAGATGCCTTTGATCGTTTACAAAAGCTCTTGATCAATAAGGCCGCAAATGGTGGCCCAAAGAAATTAGCCAAAGGCAGCAAGATCACCAAAGAATATCTCTTAGAGCTTGATCGTTATCACTGGTTTGATATTCGTCCTGCTGATGAGGATGTTGCAACTCAGGTAGAGGCTATCAAGACCTCAATCGAAGCAAAGCGCAAGCAATTTGATGCAGCGTTTGAAGAGAAGCGTAAGAAATTAACTCAAGGCGATGAGTTGCCGCCAGGCGTGACCAAAATGGTGAAGGTGTATTTGGCGGTGAAGCGCCGTTTACAACCAGGCGACAAAATGGCAGGACGTCATGGCAATAAGGGCGTGGTATCTAAAATCGTCCCGGTTGAAGATATGCCTTACATGGCTGATGGCCGTGCGGTCGACATTGTTCTTAACCCGTTGGGCGTGCCATCCCGCATGAACGTTGGCCAGATCTTGGAGACCCATTTAGGATGGGCTGCTCAAGGCATCGGTAAGCGCATTGAAGCGATGCTCAAAGAGCAAGCCAAGATCGCTGATTTAAGAAAGTTCTTAAAGACCCTTTATAACGAAACTGGTCGTCAAGAGAATATCGATGAGTTTGGTGATGATCAGGTTCTTGAGTTAGCGGGCAACTTAAAGGGCGGCTTGCCGTTTGCAACCCCAGTCTTTGATGGTGCTACTGAACTTGAAATTAGCAAGATGCTCGAGCTAGCCTATCCTGATGATCAGGCGAAGAGCTTGCATATGACCCCATCCCGTCAGCAGATCACTCTGCATGATGGTCGCACCGGCGATGCGTTTGAGCGTCCGGTAACCGTTGGGGTAATGCACGTGTTGAAGTTACACCATTTGGTGGACGACAAGATGCATGCTCGTTCTACAGGACCTTATTCTTTGGTTACCCAGCAGCCATTGGGCGGAAAGGCGCAGTTTGGTGGTCAGCGCTTTGGCGAAATGGAAGTTTGGGCACTCGAGGCCTACGGAGCATCCTATGTGTTGCAAGAGATGCTGACCGTGAAGTCAGACGACGTTACTGGCCGAACCAAGGTTTACGAAAACATCGTCAAGGGCGAGCACACCATTGATGCTGGTATGCCCGAATCCTTCAACGTTTTGGTGAAAGAAATCCGATCGTTGGGTATTGACATTGATATGGAGCGCAACTGATATGAAAGCATTGCTCGATTTATTTAAGCAAAGCTCTGGAGAAGAGCAATTTGATGTCATCAAAATTGGCCTAGCCTCTCCCGAGAAAATTCGTTCATGGTCCTTTGGTGAGGTTCGTAAGCCAGAGACAATTAACTACCGTACATTTAAGCCAGAAAGAGATGGCCTCTTTTGTGCCAAGATTTTTGGCCCCATTAAAGACTATGAGTGCTTGTGCGGTAAATACAAACGCTTAAAGTTCCGTGGTGTTATTTGTGAGAAGTGCGGAGTTGAGGTTACTTTGGCCAAGGTTCGTCGTGAGCGCATGGGCCATATTGAGCTTGCAGCACCGGTCGCACACATTTGGTTCTTAAAGTCCTTGCCATCCCGTCTGGGAATGGTTTTGGATATGACCTTGCGTGATATTGAGCGAGTTCTCTATTTTGAAGCATATGTCGTTGTTGATCCTGGCTTGACCCCCGAGGGCGCCATGAAGCGCGGTCAGATTATGTCGGAAGACGAATACAACGCCAAGCTTGAAGAGTTTGGTGATGGTGCGTTTACTGCCATTATGGGTGCCGAGGGTATTCGTGAGCTACTGCGCACGATTAACATTGATCGCGAAGTAGAGTCGATTCGGTCTGAACTCAAGGCAACCGGTAGCGATACCAAGATCAAGAAATACGCCAAACGCTTAAAAGTACTAGAGGCATTCCAAAGCTCTGGTATTAAGCCAGACTGGATGATCATGGAAGTTTTGCCAGTATTGCCTCCAGAGCTGCGCCCATTGGTTCCCTTAGACGGTGGACGCTTTGCGACATCCGATCTAAACGATCTTTATCGTCGCGTGATCAATCGTAATAATCGTTTACGTCGCCTTCTAGAATTACGCGCCCCTGAAATTATTGTGCGTAATGAGAAACGGATGTTGCAAGAAGCGGTGGACTCCTTGTTGGATAACGGCCGTCGCGGCAAGGCAATGACCGGCGCCAACAAACGTCCTCTTAAGTCTTTGGCAGAGATGATTAAAGGTAAGAGTGGTCGTTTCCGTCAAAACTTGTTGGGCAAGCGTGTTGACTACTCGGGTCGTTCGGTCATCGTAGTTGGTCCTACATTAAAGTTGCATCAATGCGGTTTACCAAAACTCATGGCATTGGAGCTCTTTAAGCCTTTTATCTTCAATAAGCTTGAAACTTTAGGCATTGCAACCACCATTAAGGCTGCCAAGAAAGAAGTGGAGAGTCAGACCCCAATCGTTTGGGATATTTTGGAAGAAGTGATTCGGGAGCATCCGATTCTATTAAATCGTGCCCCAACCCTGCACCGCTTAGGTATTCAGGCATTTGAGCCTATGTTGATTGAAGGTAAGGCAATTCAGTTACATCCTTTGGTCTGCGCCGCTTTTAATGCTGACTTTGACGGCGACCAAATGGCGGTTCACGTTCCTTTGTCGCTTGAAGCCCAAATGGAAGCTCGTACTTTAATGCTGGCCTCGAACAATGTATTGTTTCCAGCGAACGGTGAGCCATCGATTGTGCCATCGCAGGACGTGGTGCTTGGTTTGTATTACGCAACGCGCGACAAAATTAACGGCAAGGGCGAGGGCATGGTTTTTGCCGATATCCCTGAGGTAATTCGTGCGTATGAAGCTGGTATGGTGGAAGTTGCTAGCCGGATTGCAGTGCGTATTACAGAGTATGAAATCGTTAATAAGACTGCAGAGGGCGATGAGCGTTTTGTAGCGAAGACTTCAGTCCAGCATACTTCCGTCGGTCGTGCAATTTTGTCTGAGATTTTGCCTAAAGGAATGGCTTTTGCGGAAATCAATAAGCCACTCAAGAAGAAAGAGATCTCGCGCTTAATTAATACTTCATTCCGTAAATGCGGCTTGCGTGAGACAGTGATCTTTGCAGACCGTTTATTACAGTCCGGCTTCCGTTTGGCAACTAAGGCAGGTATCTCCATTGCAATTGATGATATGTTGATCCCTAGCTCTAAAGAAGGAATCATTAACGAAGCTGCAGGCAAGGTTAAGGAATATGACAAGCAATTTATGTCGGGCCTTGTAACTAACCAAGAGCGCTATAACAACGTTGTTGATATTTGGGGTGCTGCTGGCGATCAAGTCGGTAAAGCCATGATGGATGAACTTTCACACGTTGATGTGACCGATCGTAATGGCAAGACTGTTCGTCAAGAGTCTTTCAATTCCATTTATATGATGGCCGATTCTGGCGCGCGTGGGTCTGCTGCACAGATCCGTCAGTTAGCTGGCATGCGTGGTTTGATGGCAAAGCCTGATGGCTCGATCATTGAGACCCCCATTACAGCAAACTTCCGCGAAGGCTTGAATGTATTGCAGTACTTTATTTCAACCCACGGTGCGCGTAAGGGTCTTGCTGATACAGCTTTGAAGACTGCTAATTCGGGCTATCTGACACGTCGTTTGTGTGACGTTACTCAAGATCTAGTCGTGATTGAAGACGATTGCGGCGCAACTTCTGGTGTCACGATGAAGGCTCTAGTCGAGGGCGGAGAAATTATTGAGGCATTACGCGATCGTATCTTGGGTCGAGTTTGCATCGGTGATATTTTGCATCCCGATACACAAGATGTGATTATTCCGCACGATACCTTACTAGAAGAAGATCATGTAGATCAAATCGTAGAGCTAGGCATTGATGAGGTAAAAGTGCGTACCGTACTTACTTGCGAGACTCGTTATGGCCTGTGCGCAAAATGCTACGGACGAGACCTTGGTCGAGGCGGTTTGGTTAACGTGGGTGAGGCAGTTGGTGTGATCGCTGCCCAGTCTATTGGTGAGCCAGGGACTCAGTTAACGATGCGTACTTTCCACATTGGCGGTGCCGCATCCCGTGCGCTGGTGGCAAGTAACGTTGAAGTTAAATCAACCGGTTCATTAAAGTTCTCCTCAACCATGCGCATTGTGACCAATGCTAAAGGTGAGCAAGTGGTGATCTCGCGTTCAGGTGAGGCTTTGGTCTTGGACGACAACGGTCGTGAGCGTGAGCGTCACAAGATTCCATACGGCGCAACCTTGACCGTTAAAGAAGGTGCCAATGTAAAAGCTGGAAATAGCATTGCCACTTGGGACCCACTAACACGTCCAATTATTTCGGAGTTTGCTGGTATTGCTCGCTTTGAAAACGTTGAAGAAGGCGTTACAGTTGCTAAGCAAGTTGACGAGGTTACCGGCCTCTCGACTTTAGTGGTCATTGATGGCAAGCGTCGTTCAGCAGCAAGTAAAGGTTTGCGACCAGTCATTCAGTTGTTGGATGGCCAAGGGAACAATATCAAGATTACCGGTACTGAACACCCAGTAACAATTGGTCTTCAGGTCGGGGCATTGATTACTGTCAAAGATGGTCAGAAGATCGAAGTGGGTGAGGTCTTGGCGCGCATTCCGATTGAGTCACAGAAGACACGTGATATTACCGGTGGATTACCCCGTGTTGCTGAACTCTTTGAGGCTCGCTCACCTAAAGATGCTGCTATTTTGGCAAAGGTGACTGGAACCGTCTCATTTGGTAAAGAAACTAAGGGAAAACAGCGCTTAGTGATTACCGATATGGATGGTGAGAGCAGTGAGTTCTTAATCCCGAAAGAGAAGCAAGTATTGGTTCATGATGGTCAGGTCGTTAACAAAGGCGAAATGATTGTTGAGGGCCCTGCTGACCCGCACGATATTTTGACGCTGAAGGGTATTGAAGAGTTAGCAATCTACATCGTCGATGAGGTACAAGACGTGTATCGCCTTCAGGGTGTGAAGATCAACGACAAGCATATTGAGGTCATCGTGCGTCAGATGCTCCGTCGTGTGCAGATCACCAATCCTGGCGATGCCAACTTCATCACTGGCGAGCAAGTCGAGCGTTCGAAGCTATATGACGAAAATGATCGTGTGATTGCTGAAGGTAAAATCCCTGCTCAATTTGAAAACGTACTCCTAGGTATTACGAAAGCGTCTTTATCAACCGATAGCTTTATCTCGGCAGCTTCTTTCCAAGAAACCACCCGGGTGTTGACCGAAGCCGCCATTATGGGCAAGGTTGATACTTTGAGGGGTCTCAAAGAGAACGTCATTATTGGTCGTTTGATTCCGGCAGGAACCGGCTTAGCCTATCGTCGTGCTAGAAAAGTGCGCGAACAGTTTGAGCGTGACCGTGCCCAAATGATTGCAGCTGAAGAAGCATTGGCTTTAGAGGCGGGCGTTGCAGAGGCGGCGGAAGAGGCGGCACCGGAAGGCGGGGCTGAGCAAGCTTGATGGGTGTCAGTAAATAAGGCAATTTGGCCAGTTTTTTCCTCAAAGGTTGACGGAAAAGGCTGGCCAAGCTAGAATGCTGAGTTCTACTGATTTGTAAGAAAATCAAATACTTAGAAAACCCAAGAATTTTTTCTAATGCTTTGATTTTTATAGATAAAAGCAATAAGCGAGTAAATTTATGCCAACAATTAACCAACTGTTACGCAATCCGCGTTCGCGCCTTGTTGTAAAGAGCAAGAGCCCTGCGTTGCAGAATAGCCCCCAACGCCGTGGTGTTTGCACGCGCGTTTATACCACTACGCCTAAAAAGCCAAACTCAGCGTTGCGTAAAGTTGCTAAGGTACGCTTAACCAATGGTTTTGAGGTCATCTCCTATATTGGTGGTGAGGGCCATAACCTTCAGGAGCACTCGGTTGTTTTGATCCGTGGTGGTCGTGTAAAGGATTTGCCAGGTGTGCGTTATCACATCGTCCGTGGATCATTGGATCTGCAGGGCGTTAAAGATCGTAAGCAATCACGCTCTAAGTACGGTGCAAAGCGCGCCAAGAAAGCGTAAATCAGTTTGTTGTAATGCAGTAGAGGTCGTATGACAAAGTAAGTGGTTACTTCGCTTTGCTAGCAAAGTAGTTAAGTAACTGAGGGGAATGTTCCCTAACTGAATAGATAGGAGTAGTTATGCCGCGTCGTCGCGAAGTTCCCAAACGGGAGATCCTTCCAGACCCAAAATTTGGGAACGTGGAAGTTGCTAAGTTCATGAACGTTTTAATGCTTGATGGCAAGAAATCTGTCGCTGAAAGAATCGTTTATGGCGCCTTTGAGCATATCGAGAAAAAAGCCAATAAAGAACCCTTAGAGATATTTTCAACCGCCATGGGAAATGTAAAACCCATGGTTGAAGTGAAGAGCCGTCGGGTTGGTGGAGCTAATTATCAGGTTCCGGTCGAAGTGCGTCCATCGCGTCGGTCCGCTCTGGCAATGCGCTGGCTTCGAGAGGCAGCCAAAAAGCGCGGCGAGAAATCAATGGCCCAACGCTTGGCCAACGAATTATTAGAAGCCGCTGAAGGACGTGGCGGCGCGATGAAGAAGCGCGAAGAGGTTCACCGTATGGCTGAAGCCAATAAGGCCTTCTCGCATTTCCGTTTCTAACGTTCTAACCGAAAGAAAAAAAGTGGCACGTAAAACCCCCATTGAGCTCTATCGCAATATAGGCATCTCAGCACACATTGACGCTGGTAAAACAACAACGACTGAGCGCGTACTGTTTTATACCGGTGTAAATCATAAAATTGGTGAGGTTCATGATGGCGCAGCCACGATGGACTGGATGGAGCAAGAGCAAGAGCGTGGTATCACGATTACTTCTGCTGCAACCACTGCATTCTGGAAAGGAATGGCTGGCAACTATCCCGAGCATCGTATTAATATTATTGATACCCCGGGACACGTTGACTTCACAATCGAAGTAGAGCGCTCAATGCGTGTTTTAGATGGCGCATGCATGGTGTATTGTGCTGTGGGTGGCGTACAACCTCAGTCTGAAACAGTATGGCGACAAGCAAATAAATATCGCGTTCCCCGCCTGGCTTTTGTAAACAAGATGGATCGTACTGGCGCAAACTTCTTTAAGGTCTACGACCAAATGAAGACACGCTTAAAAGCGAATCCGATTCCGGTTCAGATTCCGATTGGCGCAGAGGAGAATTTCCAAGGCGTGGTAGATCTGGTGAAAATGAAATCCATTGTTTGGGATGATGCTTCGCAAGGCACAAAATTTACGTATGGCGAGATTCCAGCTGAATTGAAAGAAACTGCAGAAGAGTGGCGCGAGAAAATGCTTGAAGCTGCTGCTGAAAGCTCTGAAGAGATGATGGATAAATATCTCGGTGGCGAAACTCTTACAGAAGAAGAGATTAAAAAAGCACTACGCAATAGAACCATTGCTGGCGAAATCGTACCGATGCTTTGTGGTAGCGCATTTAAAAACAAAGGTGTTCAAGCGATGTTAGATGCCGTTGTAGATTTCTTGCCATCTCCGGTCGATATTCCTCCGGTCAAGGGCGAGAAAGAAGACGGCAGCGAAACGAGTCGCAAAGCCAGCGATGATGAGAAATTCTCTGCCTTAGCATTTAAGATCATGACCGACCCATTTGTTGGACAACTCATTTTCTTCCGTGTGTACTCAGGTGTTATTAATTCTGGTGACACCATTTACAACCCAATCAAGGGCAAGAAAGAGCGTATCGGCCGTTTGTTGCAGATGCACGCGAATCAACGTGAAGAGATTAAAGAAGTTCGCGCTGGCGATATCGCTGCTGCCGTTGGTTTAAAAGAGGCAACGACGGGAGAAACACTTTGTGATCCCGATAATATTTTGATTCTAGAGCGCATGGTCTTCCCTGAGCCCGTTATTTCTCAGGCAGTAGAGCCAAAAACAAAGGCAGACCAAGAAAAAATGGGATTGGCACTAAATCGTTTGGCTCAAGAAGATCCATCATTCCGTGTGAAGACCGATGAAGAGTCTGGTCAAACCATCATCTCTGGAATGGGTGAGTTGCATCTTGAGATCTTAGTGGATCGCATGAAGCGGGAGTTTAGCGTTGAGGCAACGGTTGGCAAGCCACAGGTTGCCTATCGCGAAACAATTCGTAAAAATTGTGATGAGGTCGAAGGTAAATTTGTTAAGCAGTCTGGCGGACGTGGCCAATACGGACATGTGGTGCTAAAACTAGAGCCGCAGGCTCCTGGAAAAGGCTTTGAGTTCGTTGATGCAATCAAAGGCGGAGTAGTGCCTCGCGAATACATCCCTGCAGTTGAAAAGGGAATTGTTGAAACCCTAACATCTGGCGTACTGGCCGGATACCCAGTAGTTGATATCAAGGCAACCTTATTCTTCGGCTCGTATCATGATGTTGACTCAAACGAGAACGCATTTAAGATGGCTGGCTCAATGGCATTTAAAGAGGGCATGCGCAGAGCAAGCCCAGTATTGCTTGAGCCAATGATGGCTGTCGAGGTAGAGACTCCAGAAGATTTCATGGGTAACGTAATGGGCGACCTATCCTCACGCCGAGGAATTTTGCAAGGCATGGATGATATTCCAGGGGGTGGCAAGATTGTGCGCGCTGAAGTGCCGCTAGCAGAAATGTTTGGTTACTCGACAGGATTGCGTTCCTTAACCCAGGGTCGGGCAACCTACACCATGGAATTTAAGCATTATTCAGAAGCACCCAAAAACGTTGCTGAGGCAGTAATGGCAGCAAAAGCAAAGTAATTTAATTTTTTGAACATTGATTAGCTAAATAGAAGGCACCCAAAATGGCAAAAGAAAAATTTGAACGGACTAAACCCCACGTTAACGTTGGCACCATTGGTCACGTCGATCATGGTAAGACCACCCTCACCGCAGCAATCACCACGGTGCTCTCTAAGCTCTTTGGTGGCGAAGCTAAAGCATACGATCAGATCGATGCTGCTCCTGAAGAGAAGGCGCGCGGGATTACGATTAATACAGCGCACGTCGAGTACGAGACCAAGAACCGTCACTACGCGCACGTTGATTGCCCAGGCCACGCTGACTATGTGAAGAACATGATTACTGGTGCTGCGCAGATGGACGGCGCCATCCTGGTGGTCTCTGCAGCAGACGGCCCAATGCCCCAAACCCGTGAGCACATCCTCTTAGCACGCCAAGTGGGCGTGCCTTACATCATCGTGTTCATGAACAAATGCGATATGGTCGATGATGCCGAGCTCTTAGAGTTAGTCGAGATGGAAGTGCGCGAGCTTCTCTCCAAGTATGACTTCCCAGGGGACGATACCCCGATCGTCAAAGGTTCTGCCAAGCTTGCCTTAGAAGGCGATAAGGGCGAACTCGGTGAAGGCGCCATTATTAAATTAGCCGAAGCCTTAGATACCTACATCCCTAATCCCGAGCGTGCCATTGATGGCGCCTTCTTAATGCCCGTCGAAGACGTGTTCTCGATCTCCGGTCGTGGCACGGTTGTGACCGGTCGTATTGAGCGCGGTATTGTAAAAGTCGGCGAAGAGATTGAGATCGTCGGTATTAAGCCCACCCTCAAGACCACCTGCACAGGTGTTGAGATGTTCCGCAAACTCTTAGATCAAGGTCAAGCGGGCGATAACGTGGGTATCCTCTTGCGTGGTACCAAGCGTGAAGAGGTCGAGCGTGGTCAAGTATTAGCCAAGCCTGGTTCGATTACGCCACACACCCACTTTACGGCAGAGGTGTATGTACTGTCTAAAGATGAGGGCGGTCGTCATACTCCCTTCTTTAACAACTACCGCCCCCAGTTTTACTTCCGCACCACCGATGTCACCGGCTCGATTGAGTTGCCAAAAGACAAAGAGATGGTGATGCCAGGCGATAACGTCACAATTACCGTGAAGTTAATTGCCCCAATTGCAATGGAAGAAGGCTTACGCTTTGCGATCCGCGAAGGCGGTCGTACGGTCGGTGCCGGTGTAGTTGCAAAGATTTTGGCGTAAGAGTTTTGCTAACGGGAATGTTTGTGCTGCAAGCATTCCCTTGTTCTTTAGATGTAATGATTAACGCGGCAGCACCGCATCGCTCTTTGGAAATAGTATGCAAAATCAAAAAATTAGAATTCGTTTAAAAGCTTTTGACTATCGCTTAATTGATCAGTCTGCTGCTGAGATTGTTGATACCGCTAAGCGAACCGGAGCCGTTGTAAAGGGCCCGATTCCCTTGCCCACTCGCATTGAGCGCTTTGATCTATTACGCTCTCCGCACGTGAACAAGACCTCGCGTGACCAAATGGAGATTCGGACTCATTTGCGTTTAATGGATATTGTTGATCCAACTGAGAAAACAGTAGATGCCTTGATGAAGTTGGATTTACCAGCTGGCGTTGACGTTGAAATTAAGCTTCAGTAAGAAGTTTTAGGCTAAAGATTGTTTGTTTTGCCTTTTTAGGCTAGAATTGAAGGCTTTTCGTAGTTTTGAGCAGTTTAAGTTGTTATAATTAATTATTAAGTGCTTGATTTATATGGATTTTTTATATGAATCGAGTTTAAATTAAATTTCTGCCGGCCAATCGTAGTCGGCGTTGGAGTATGAATATGAGCTTAGGCTTGATCGGCCGTAAGGTCGGCATGACCCGTCTTTTTACGGATGAAGGGGAGGCTATCCCTGTCACCGTAATCGATGTGAGCGATAACCGGGTTGCTCAAGTAAAAACCCAGGCAACGGATGGCTACGACGCTGTTCAGTTGGCTCACGGCACTCGTCGCGCTAGTCGCGTTACCAAAGCAATGGCTGGACATTTTGCAAAAGCAGGTGTGATGGCTGGTAATGCCCTTAATGAGTTTCGCGTTGAATCTGAAAAGCTTGCTGAAATGAAACCAGGCCAAGTTGTTGGCGTGGATGTTTTCACAGCAGGTCAAAAAGTTGACGTGCAAGGCGTATCGATTGGTAAAGGTTACGCAGGTACCATCAAACGCTATCACTTTGCTTCCGGTCGCGCTAGCCATGGTAATTCTCGTTCACATAATGTTCCAGGCTCGATTGGTATGGCTCAAGATCCAGGCCGCGTATTCCCTGGGAAGCGCATGACAGGCCATTTGGGTGATGTCACACGCACAGTACAAAACTTGGTAATTGCTCGTGTAGATGCCGAGCGCAATCTAATTATGGTCAAGGGCGCAGTTCCAGGAGCCCCTGGTGGAAAAGTCATTGTTACCCCAGCCGTTAAAGCTGCGGCAACTAAATAAGGAGGGGAATGATGGAAATTAAACTTCTCCAAGATAACGGTCAGCTCGGCGCAGGTATACAAGCATCTCCAGAGGTGTTTGAGCGCGAGTACAACGAAGCCTTAGTTCATCAGGTCGTTGTTGCGTATCAAGCCAATGCCAGAAGTGGCAACCGTGCTCAAAAAGATCGTGAACAAGTTAAGCACAGCACCAAAAAGCCATGGCGCCAAAAAGGTACGGGTCGTGCCCGTGCCGGTATGACGTCTTCACCACTCTGGCGGGGAGGTGGTCGTATATTCCCTAATTCGCCCGAAGAGAATTTCACGCACAAAGTAAACAAGAAAATGTATCGCGCTGGTATGCGATCTATTCTTTCCCAGTTAGCGCGTGAAGGACGCCTCAATGTGGTTGATCAGTTCAGCCTAGATGCCCCCAAAACGAAGTTATTGGCCGAGAAAGTAAAAGGCATGGGCTTAGAGTCAGTGCTAATTATTCTGGATGAGGTAAGTGAGAACTTGTATTTGGCCTCTCGTAATCTGCACAAGATTGCAATTGTTGAGACACAGCATGCCGATCCGTTGTCATTAGTTCAGTTTCAAAAAGTATTGGTGAGCAAAGCAGCGATCGCCAAAATGGAGGAGTTGCTGAAATGAGCCAAACTCGTAAAAATGATCATCGTCTGATGCAAATTTTGCTAGGACCCGTAGTTTCTGAAAAAGCCACAATGGTTGCAGAAAAAAATGAACAGGTTGTTTTTCAAGTAGCGCGAGATGCTAACAAGCTCGATGTGAAGCAAGCAGTCGAATTACTTTTCAAGGTTCAGGTTGACTCCGTGCAGATCGTTAATCAAAAAGGCAAACCTAAGCGTTTTGGTCGTTTTGAAGGTCGGCGCGATCATGTTAAGAAAGCATATGTCAACTTGAAGCCAGGACAAGAAATTAACTTTGAAGCGGAGGCAAATTAATTATGCCGCTTATGAAAACAAAACCGACCTCACCAGGTCGACGCTCTATGGTGAAGGTGGTCAACCCAGATCTGCATAAAGGAAAACCTTTTGCAGCTCTCGTTGAGCCACAGTTCCAAAAAGCAGGACGCAATAACAATGGTCACATCACTACTCGTCACAAGGGCGGCGGACATAAGCATCACTACCGCATGGTTGACTTTAAACGCAATGACAAAGATGGCATTGCCGCTAAAGTTGAGCGCTTAGAGTACGACCCAAATCGGAGCGCCAATATTGCGCTCTTGATTTTTGCCGATGGTGAGCGTCGCTACATCATCGCATCCAAAGGTATGACTGTTGGACAACAAATTATGAATGGCGCGGAAGCTCCTATCAAAGCCGGTAATAATTTACCCATCCGCAATATTCCAATTGGAAGTACGATTCATTGCGTTGAGATGTTGCCTGGTAAGGGTGCACAAATTGCTCGTTCAGCTGGAAGTTCTGCAGTCTTATTGGCGCGCGAGGGTGTTTATGGTCAGGTTCGACTTCGTTCTGGTGAAGTACGTCGCATATTGATTGAGTGCCGCGCTACCATTGGTGAAGTTGGCAATGAGGAACATAGTCTGCGGCAGATTGGCAAAGCGGGAGCAACCCGCTGGCGCGGAATTCGTCCAACCGTTCGTGGTGTTGCCATGAACCCAGTAGATCACCCACACGGTGGTGGTGAAGGTAAGACCGGAGAAGGTCGTGTTCCAGTTTCTCCATGGGGCACACCAACTAAGGGATATCGCACACGCCGTAATAAGCGCACGACGACCATGATTGTTCAACGTCGTCAGAAGCGTTAATCGATAAGGAATAGATAGATGACCCGTTCTGCTAAAAAAGGTCCATTTTGTGATGCTAGCCTTGTAAAAAAGGTTGAGACCGCACAAGCCAACAAAGATAAGAAGCCCATTAAGACTTGGTCACGGCGTTCGACCATTCTTCCTGACTTTATTGGATTAACCATTGCTGTTCATAACGGAAAGCAACATGTCCCGGTCTATGTCTCTGAAAACATGGTCGGTCATAAGCTTGGTGAGTTCGCTTTGACACGTACGTTCAAGGGACACTCTGCCGATAAGAAAGTAGTGAAGAAGTAAGGGGATGATGATGGAAGTTAAAGCTATTCACCGCGGCGCTAGAATTTCTGCGCAAAAGACACGATTGGTCGCCGACCAAATTCGTGGGTTGCCAATTTCACGCGCAATGAACATTCTGAATTTCAGTCCTAAAAAAGCTGCCTTCATTATGAAAAAAGTAGTTGAGTCAGCCATTGCAAATGCTGAACACAACAAAGGGGCCGATATTGATGAGCTCAAAGTATCTGCAGTGATTGTGGATAAAGCGACATCATTAAAGCGCTTTACTGCCCGCGCAAAAGGCCGTGGCAATCGTATTGAGAAACAAAGCTGTCACATTAGTGTGACCTTGAGCAATTAAGGAAAGACATGGGCCAAAAAATTAATCCAAACGGTTTTCGCTTATCGGTAAGCCGTAACTGGACCTCACGTTGGTACGCAAATAATACTGATTTCGCTAACATGCTCAAAGAGGATGTTGAGGTACGAAATTATCTCAAGAAGAAATTAAAAAATGCTTCTGTAAGCAAGGTTCTGATTGAGCGTCCAGCAAAAAATGCCCGTATTACTATTTTTAGTTCCCGCCCTGGCGTGGTAATTGGTAAAAAGGGTGAGGATATCGAAGTTCTTCGGAAAGAATTACAGAAGCGAATGGGCGTTCCGGTGCATGTCAACATTGAAGAAATTCGCAAGCCAGAAGTGGATGCACAGTTGATTGCAGATTCAATTACACAGCAGCTAGAAAAACGCATTATGTTCCGTCGCGCAATGAAGCGTGCGATGCAAAGTGCAATGCGTTTGGGTGCTCAAGGCATTAAGATTATGTCCTCCGGTCGCTTGAATGGCGCTGAAATTGCACGTCGTGAATGGTACCGCGAGGGTCGTGTACCTCTGCACACTTTGAAGGCTGATATTGATTACGCCACATCAGAGGCCGAGACAACATACGGCATTATTGGTGTGAAGGTTTGGGTTTATAAAGGTGATACCTTGGGTCGTGGCGCGGACGTACAGATAGCGCAAAACTCTGCAACCGAAGCCCCCGCTCCTGATGATAAGAAGCCACGTCGTGCACCAGCGAAGACAGTTCGTCGTGCCGCTAGTGCAGATACTGTAGCAAAAGCACCAGAAGATAAACCAGCAGTGAAGCCCGCAGTAAAGCGGGTTCGTAAAGTTGCTGCTAGTGCAGAAACGAAAAAGGCAGGAGAGTAAGCATGCTGCAACCAAAGCGTCGTAAATATCGTAAAGAACAAAAAGGCCG
>RFQL01000251.1 GCA_009924985.1 Burkholderiaceae bacterium
AAATTGCTCTTCTTTAGTCTCTCCAGTAGCGAGATATTCAACGGCAGAAGCAGGAACGGTATAGGTCCATTGGACCTTGCCACCGATTCCAGTACCCGTGGTATCAGATAGTAAAGTGGCTTTAAGGCTACCAAGCGCACTCTCAGAGGAAACGTCAATACCGTTTCCATTGTTGGTCAATGCATGCACATCAGTGAAATCTAGATCTGTGAAATTAATGTCACCGGTAGAAACAATATTTCCGATTGCCGCTGTAGTTAATTCGCTTAATTCGTCAGTTAATGTTTCAGAGGTGATCACAGGATTATCATTCGTACCTGTAATGGTGAGTGTCACTATTTGTGCATCGATACCACCAAAACCATCATCTACACTGACTCGAAATAATGCTGTTAGTTGATCACCCCGACCTAAAAAATCAAGCTGCGAGGATGACCTTGCATACTGCCAACTAAAATTACCTTGATTTGAAGTCGAGGTTGAGGTCGGCAGTGAAAACCCAGCAGTAATATCTGCAAGTTGACTAGCTGTTAAAGAAAATGGGCTTAGTCCATCTGATTGAATACCACTAGCTCCAATAAATTCAAATTTAGCCGTGGGTCGATCCAAAAGATCCACATCTGAAAATGCAACAGTACCCGTTGCTAATAAAGTGCTAGATTCATCCAAGCTACCAGTAAAGGTTCCGCTCGTAATGATTGGTGCGTCATTGACGGCACGAACAACAAATGCAGTATTTTCAATAACAGCAAGAGACTTTATAGCTGTAGTACCATCTTGATAAATTGATGTTGTACTAACCTGGATAGAGTACTTTTGTGTGATATCTCCACTCTTAATAAAATTACCAGTGGCATCGGCGTTATAAAAATCCACTGGTGCAGTAACACTAATGTAGGTTGGGTCAAATTGATTTGGTTTTAATAGATACTCAATGCCAACAATTTTATCCGCGAGGGTGATCTCAGAATAAGCGACATCGCTTGCGTAAATCATAAAATTGGGTGCTGGCTGACCATCAGGCCCAATGATCCTGACCTGAACTTCTACAGACTCCCGCACATCGGGGCTAAACGCGGTAACACCAAAATAAAGATCTTGGAGTTCGTCTTCGGATAATTCGTATTCGCTGGGAACAAT
>RFQL01000252.1 GCA_009924985.1 Burkholderiaceae bacterium
TGTAATTCCGGGTGGTTATGGTCAATATGAGTTAATGTCGCATGAGCCAACCATCCAATTTTTACAAAAAATATATCCGCAAACTAAATTTTTGATGACTGTATGCACTGGCACCCTGCTTGCTGGAGTTGCGGGACTCTTAGAAGGCTATAAGGCTACAACCCACTGGACATCTCACCATCTCTTGGGCTATCTGGGTATTACACCGGTTAAAGAACGCTATGTGGTTGATCGGAATGTCGTATCAACGGCTGGGGTTACAGGGGGTATTGATGGAGCATTGATATTAGCTTCATTAGTCGCCGGATCCGAAGTAGCACAGCAAATTCAGCTGTACATGGAATATGACCCAAAACCACCCTTTAATTCTGGGTATCCAAGCAAAGCTCCGAAGAGTGTTTTAGATACAGTTACCAATAATGCGAAATCGATTACCGATAAGCGTGAGATAGCCTGTCAAAATTATGCCAAGCTTAGAGAGTTAGGATGATAAAAATTTAGATGCGAATTACATGCTGCTCCACAGCGGCCGCATTCCAGACAATCGCGCTAGCCTCTTCCACTTTGTGCCAATGTTGAGCTTCTGCATCTAAGGGTTCAGAAGCAATCGTGGTAATAAGATTATTTGAAGTATTGGCCTGAGTTTCGGGATTACCAAAATAGAGTGATGGTGAATTAGCATCATTGGAGTAGCGAAACGCCCAAATGGACTGGCCGTCACTGACCGCGATCGATGCCCGCAAGGGCTCTTGAATCTGGTGCTTGTCCATCGTTTGCAAAGCAATCTCAATGGCCTGCGTAATCGCTTTGATAGGATTGTCTGGTAAGCCCAAGGTTAATGCTAATAAAAAGATAGCTTCTGAATCCGTACTGCCATCGCGCAAACTAAAGTAATCGTGACTGATATGGCTTTCATACTCTTTGCGGCACGTCTTCCAACCACCGATTTGACCGTTGTGCATAAAGGTCCAATTCTTCCAGATGAAGGGGTGGCAATTGGATCGACTAATCGATGAACCGGTAGTGGCGCGCACATGGGCAAAAAAAAGATGGGTTCGAATATGCGCGGCAAGGGAGCGCAAATTATTATCGTTCCAAGCCGGTAATACGT
>RFQL01000253.1 GCA_009924985.1 Burkholderiaceae bacterium
GGTGTGGTAGGGCCTGTAGGTGCCACTTGACCTGCCAAATGGCGGCCTCGAGCTGGTCCTTAGGCCAGTGCGTGCGTGCTTGTGCGAACTTCTTTAATTCAAGTTCTTGTTTTGGTGTTAACGACATGAAATAAAACCCTCTCCTACGAGATAGCTGTTATCCGGCCCGTCTGTCTCAATATGAACACAGGTCTGTGGCTGGATCTTTGTAATTTTTTCAATATACCTACGCGCTTGGTGTATTTTTATCGGCTTAGATACCTGATTAGGTACCAGTTTCAACCGAGTTTTAAAAGCTAGCGTGTAGGTACTATTTTTTTCTGTAAACGCGAGGTTAGTTTTGCCACCCAGCGACTCAACCAGGCCCTGAATTGCCAACGCCGTGCCGTAGTGTGTGGTAGAGAACCTAAACAGGTCCCTACGTGGCGAATATTGGCGCGGTTTTGCAAACAAAATGCCACGCAGCAGCTCAATTCGCTGCTCTTTGTCCGCCAGCAGGTAGTTTGCCGGTATTTTTGTTGGGACATCTGGCGCCAATTGTGATTCTATAGACGGTGATATGGTAAACTGCCGCCAACCGTTGTGTATTGTCTTACGAATTTTGACTTTGTACCCAAAATCTTTGAGCTGGCGCTCTACTTCTTCCTGTGTCGACGGGGTTGTCGTAAAAAATTTGCTAGGTTTGCGGTTTATAAACCAAAAACCAAACACAAACGGAGGTACAGGTAGGGTCTGGTGGGGTAGCTCGATGGGTTTTGTGGTAGGGATCGAGTAGATCTTACAGTTTGTCTCGTCTTTCAGGTCACCATCTAACAACTTTTCCACATTCATCGGCTTTAGTGGCCGCCTAAAGGGGTGGTATCCTTTGTATGTTATAGCACGCAGCCGGTACTTAAAGTTTTCCACTAAAAATTCTAGGCGTTTGTCGCCAGAGATTGTCAGGTAGTCGTTTAACATGACCTCATAACAATCTTCTGAGAAGTATTGCTGTACTAATTTTACCCGTACCGGCTTACCATTTTGGTCAAACAGGTAGTCACCTGGCTGGATTTTGTTTGCCGGTTTCCAATAGTCCAGGGTCAGGACTTTTTGATTTGCTAGTATGGCCATA
>RFQL01000254.1 GCA_009924985.1 Burkholderiaceae bacterium
CCTGATAATGTGCGCAAATTATTTAAAGGCATGGTGGAACGCTGTGCTGATTCTGGATTTGATCTAGCAAATGATCTTGTGGAAGTGGTACCTACAGCACACTACATGATGGGGGGTGTGGTGTTTAAAGCCGACACCAGTACCGATCTACCAGGTCTCTTTGCTGCTGGCGAAGATACCGGTGGTGTGCATGGTGCTAACCGCCTTGGTGGCAACGGTGTGGCTAACTCTACAGTCTTTGGTGGCATCGCTGGTGATGCTATGGCGCGGTATGTCATGGGCAAGAGCCACCTGGCGTACGATGACGAGTCTGTTGAGCAAAGCATTTCTGCACATCAAGCACCATTACAACAAGCGCCTGGTGATATTGAGTTTATTCGTGACGAGCTTGCCGCCTGTATGTGGGATCAAGTTGGTATCTTGCGAAATCAAGCCGATCTTGAAGCAGCACGGATACGTCTAGACAAACTCGATAACATATTACATACGATGGGGGTGGGTGAGACCAATCGCGCATTTAATCTAACTTGGCAAGACTGGATGAACCTACGTAATCTCATCCTCGTCAGTCAGTCGGTGGTCGAAGCGGCCTTAGCGCGTGAGAACTCGCGCGGAGCTCACTATCGGGAAGACTACCCAGAAGAAGGTGATCTAGAAACTTCCTTCTTCACTGCGGTACACATGAAGGATGAGCAACTCGTGATCGAGAAACGCCCAGTGACATTTAGTATGGTACGCCCTGGCGAAACGATCTTGGTCGAAGCTTAAAGACGATTGCGATAAAAAATACCCAGCCTAGAAAAATTCTAGACTGGGTACCAAGAGATACTAAAAATTAGTTTGGTAAGTTAACGCAGTACCTTCAATCAATTCGCGCTAAGGTTACGCGCCTTAATGACTTTCTCCCACTTGGCAGACTCGGAAACAATTTGAGCCTCTAGTTCCTTTTGGGTATTGAGCACAGGAGTTAAGCTATTGAGCTCTAAACTCTTTTGCATCGCCTCAGACTTTACTGCTTTAATCGCAGCAGCGTAGATCTTGTCAGTAATCAACTTTGGAGTATTGGAGGGGGCCATTAGAGCAAACCAACCCACGTTTTCAAAGCC
>RFQL01000255.1 GCA_009924985.1 Burkholderiaceae bacterium
GACATTATTTCTCAACTAGAAGCCAAACGCGAGTTAGCTCGCCTTGGTGGTGGTCAGAAGCGGATTGCTGCGCAGCATGCCAAAGGTAAGTTAACTGCTCGTGAGCGTATTGAGCTCTTACTCGATGAAGACTCCTTTGAAGAATGGGATATGTTTGTTGAGCATCGTTGCACCGATTTTGGGATGGCCGATCAAACCGTTCCGAGCGATGGGGTAGTAACTGGTTACGGAATGATTAATGGCCGTTTGGTCTTTGTGTTCTCACAAGACTTCACGGTCTTGGGTGGCTCGCTCTCGGAAGCGCATGCCGAGAAGATCTGCAAGATCATGGATCAGGCTATGAAGGTGGGTGCACCCGTGATTGGTTTAAATGACTCTGGTGGCGCGCGGATTCAGGAAGGGGTTGCATCGCTCGGAGGGTATGCCGAGATCTTTCAGCGCAATGTCTCTGCCTCAGGAGTGATCCCCCAAATATCGCTGATCATGGGACCGTGTGCCGGTGGTGCCGTGTATTCTCCCGCCTTAACAGATTTCATCTTTATGGTGAAAGACACCTCCTATATGTTTGTGACCGGTCCTGAAGTAGTCAAGACCGTAACCCATGAAGATGTGACGGCAGAAGATTTGGGAGGCGCTAATACGCACTCGGCAGTATCAGGAGTATGTGATCTAGCATTCAATAATGATGTGGAAGCGATCATGATGTTGCGTCGTTTCTATAGTTATCTGCCACTCTCCAATAAAGAGAAAGCACCATTCTTGGGTGGCTTAGTCTGGTCAGACGAACCCGATTATTCATTGAACACTTTAGTTCCCGGTAATCCTAATCAGCCCTATGACATGAAAGAACTAATTCATAAGATGGTGGATGATGAGGACTTCTTTGAGTTACAGCCGGACTATGCCAAGAACATCATCATCGGCTTTGCACGCATTGGTGGACAAACTGCTGGCATTGTTGCAAATCAACCCTTAGTCTTAGCCGGTTGTTTGGATATCAAGTCATCGATTAAGGCAGCGCGCTTTGTGCGTTTCTGTGATGCTTTTAATATTCCGGTGGTGACCCTTGTGGATGTGCCA
>RFQL01000256.1 GCA_009924985.1 Burkholderiaceae bacterium
TAGCAATTTTGGTTAAACGCGCTTCGGTGTAACGCATCGCCGCTGCGCCATCGCCATCGCGTGAACCAAAATTACCCTGCCCATCAATCAATGGGTAACGTAAGGAAAAATCTTGTGCGAGTCGTACGAGTGCATCGTACGCCGATTGATCACCATGCGGATGGAACTTGCCCAAGACATCACCAACCACTCGCGCACTCTTCACTGGTTTGGCATCCGCACGCAGACCCATCTCGTTCATCGAGTACAGAATGCGGCGCTGTACCGGCTTTTGTCCATCAGCAACTTCAGGAAGAGCCCTGCCCTTGACCACGCTAATGGCGTAATCTAGATATGCTCGTTCCGCATAGACCCCCAATGAAAGAGCTTCGTCTGCCAGAGTGATTTTTTTAGGGGGGCGCTCATCGACTATGGCAAATAGATCACCCTGATCAGAGACTTTCTTGCTCTTACTATTTTTCGAAGTGGTGCTTGGTTTTTTACTGGGCATGATGGGTCCTAAATATCGGCTTCGACCTCGTTGCCACGCTCTTCTAACCAATCGCGTCTGGCGCCTGACTCTGATTTACCCATCAACATATCCATCGTTTTAATCGTATCGCTCTCACTCATCTCGCCCAAACTCATGGGAAGAAGTCTGCGCGTATCCGGGTTTAAAGTGGTATCCCACAACTGCTCGGCACTCATCTCACCCAAGCCCTTAAAGCGTGAGATCTGCCATGCACCATCGCGCACACCGTCTTTACGTAATTTATCTTCAATTGCAATCAACTCACTTTCATCGAGCGCATAAATCTTTTGTGCGGGCTTCTTGCCACGCGCAGGTGCATCAACCCTAAACAAGGGTGGTCTAGCGATATACACATTGCCATTCTCAATCAGTCTTGGAAAGTGTTTATAAAAGAGTGTGAGTAAGAGAACTTGAATATGCGAGCCATCCACATCCGCATCCGAGAGGATACAGATCTTGCCATAGCGCAAATTACTGAGATTGGGCTCATCGGTTGGTCCGTGTGGATCAACCCCAATCGCTACCGCAATATCATGCACCTCATTATTGGCAAAGAGCCGATCACGCTC
>RFQL01000257.1 GCA_009924985.1 Burkholderiaceae bacterium
GTTATCCCAAGGTGCAAAACCTGGCCATGGAGGGGTCTTGCCTGGTGCAAAAGTAACTCCAGAAATTGCACTAACGCGCGGTGTTAATGTTGGTGAGGATTGTATTTCTCCAGCTAAACATTCCGCCTTTTCCTCCCCCATTGAATTAATGGAGTTCATCAAGCAATTAAGGCAATCGAGTGGTGGCAAGCCTATTGGTTTTAAATTGTGCGTGGGTCAACCTTGGGAATTTTTTGGTATTGCAAAGGCAATGCTAAAGACAAATATTTATCCAGATTTTATCGTTGTAGATGGCAGTGAAGGTGGTACGGGAGCAGCGCCAGTCGAGTTTACGGACCATGTCGGTATGCCACTGCGCGAAGGATTACGCTTAGTTCACAATACTTTGGTTGGTATAGGTAAACGTCAAAACATACGAATCGGGGCCTCTGGAAAAATTATTTCGGGATATGACATCGTGCGTGCCATTGCGATTGGTGCCGATTGGTGTAATTCAGCCCGCGGCTTTATGTTTGCGCTTGGTTGTATTCAGTCCCGCAGTTGCCATACGGACCATTGCCCAACGGGAGTCGCCACTCAAGACTTAAACCGGCAACGCGCTTTAGTGGTCCCCGATAAGGCCGAGCGCGTGAAAAATTTCCATCGCCATACCGTAGAAGCTTTGGCAGAATTGGTTGGTGCGGCTGGCATGAAACATCCTGAGGAAATAACGGCACACCAACTAATGGTGAGAAATTCTGCGGGTAAAGCGACCCCAATGTCTTTGCATTTACCGCATGTTTTGGAAAATGCTTTGGGTATAGAAGCGATTAACAATCACCAAGGACTGCCCGAAGAATTTGAACATTTCTGGCTTGGTGCTAGGGTAGATCGCTTTGGTTTAAATCAATAAGCCCGCCACAAAAAAGATTAAGACAGAAAACTCAGACCGAAAATACAATCATCTTATCTTGTGTCATATCACGCATGGTGTAGGGTATTCCGCCTACACCATAACCGGATTGTTTTCTTCCTGCAAAAGGCATCCAATCGACCCGAAATGCCGTATGTTCATTGACCATCACAGCCGAAGCATCTAAA
>RFQL01000258.1 GCA_009924985.1 Burkholderiaceae bacterium
AAAGAAGCCCTTGTGGACGCGGTAGCCGTGCGTGTCCGTGCCGTACTTCGTGACGCGGTTCAGATCGTAAGCCGCGCCAGTGCGCTCGTCCGTGATCACAACAGCAGTCCTAGACTCGCGGCGGTAGCCAGCGGACGGGTTGTACTTGTGCCAATTAAACTCAATGGCATCGGTCGGCTCACCGTCCGTCAGCACCACGGTGTGGGCAATCTGAATGCGGCTACGCTTGATGAAAGCCTCAACAAGATCAGCAGCAGCAACAAGAGCCGCAGTGGTGGGCGTACCGTTCAGACCGTAGCGGTAGTCGCACGAACCCATCTGGCGCCAGTTCCACAGGCAGGTCTTTGCAGCCTCGTAGTCCGCGCTGTTCATGCGCGAGGACAGCAGGTTCATCATGGTAAGCCCCTTCGTGGTGAGCAGCGCGTTCTGACGGCGTTCCGAGTCCTGAGTGTACGCAGTCTCGCGTTCAGCCTTGCCCTGCGCGGAGTAGCCGTCCTTCGTGTTGTAGTAGCCCATGTCCGAGAAAGCGTACACTTCAAACGGAATGCCACACTTGCGGCAGAAGTCCGCAAGGATAAACAACTGACCCATCGTGGACTGCATGATCTGGCTCATGGACGCAGACCAGTCAAGCAGAATCACGATGCCGTGGTTCTTGCCGTCAGCCACGCGGGTGGTGCGGCGGAAGATGTCGTCCGTCCACTTGTACTGGTTCATGCGGAGGGTATCAAGCGAACCGCTCTTGGACACGGAGGTGCGGCGCCAGTTGTCAGCAGCCTTGCGGCGGTTGAACGCGGTCGCCATCGTGACCGATGCGGTGGTGTAGTCAGAGATGCGGATGGGCTGTGCCATGTAGCGGCTCATGCCCGAACCACGCATATCCGCGAGGAACTGCGTGTAGTCCAAGGTCTTGCAGGACTGCGACAACTCCTTCGTGGTGACGCGCACAATCTCCTCCACTTCACCCATATCGCTCTTCGCAAACTCCTCAAGAGCCTTTTCAAGACTCGCGTTGGTCTGCGGAGCAATACCGCTGTTCATGTCGTTGGACTTCTTCGGCTTGCCCTGTGCGCCACTGG
>RFQL01000259.1 GCA_009924985.1 Burkholderiaceae bacterium
AGCCAAGATTCCAATCGGGGTGCTAATCAGCGTACAAAAAGATACGATCATTAAGCTACCAACGATCGGATTAGCTAAGCCCCCACCCTCAGTTCCTGGAGCTGGGGTATTGGCTAAAAATAGAGCTGGGCTAATCGCAGAAAATCCCTTGTAAAGGAGAATAGCTAGAATCCAAAACAAAAATAGCATGCCAATTGACATGGCAGCCATTGAAAAAGTTAAGCCGAAAGCATTTGCTCTCTTGCGCTTACTAAATAAAGATGCGTCGCGTGACATTATGTTTTTACTCCCAACATGATCTTAGCAATGGCAAGCACTATAAATGTGATCGCAAATAAAGCTAAACCAAGAGCAAACAAGGATGAGTAATGCACTCCTACCTCGGCCTCGCCAAACTCATTTGCTAAGGTAGATGCAATCGAATTGCCTGGTGCAAATAAAGAGGCAGTTAATTTGTGAGCATTACCAATCACAAAGGTGACCGCCATGGTCTCACCCAAAGCGCGGCCTAGTCCCAACATGATTCCGCCAATCACGCCTGTCTTGGTATAGGGTAAAACAACATTTCTGACCACTTCCCAAGTGGTGCAGCCAATGCCATAAGCAGATTCTTTTAATACCGGTGGGACAATTTCAAACACATCACGCATCACCGATGCAATGAATGGCAGAATCATCATGGCCAAGATCAGGCCTGCACATAGAATTCCGATGCCATTAAAGGCGCCCGAGAACAAAATCTTTAATCCTGGGATTTGTCCAAGAGTACCTGCTAAGGCAGGTTGTATATATTCTGCAAAAAGAGGTGCAAAGATAAACAAACCAAACATGCCATAAATGATGGAGGGTACTGCTGCCAAGATCTCAATTGCAGTTCCCAGCGGCCTTCTCAAGGATTTTGGGCAAATCTCAGTGAGAAAAACTGCAATACCAAAGCTAAGTGGTACAGCAATTAAAAGAGCAATAACCGAAGTAATCACCGTGCCGTAGATCGCAATTAAGCCGCCAAACTCGCCATTAATGATGTCCCACTCTACGGTAGTGAAGAAAC
>RFQL01000260.1 GCA_009924985.1 Burkholderiaceae bacterium
TAGGTACATTTAAAAAATTAGCTATCTTAACTAAAACCTCAAGAGACGGATTTGCAATGCACCGCTCAATTTTACTCACTAGGGGTTCTATCTACACCTGCAAGTAACGCCAATTTCTCCTGAGATATGTGCGCTAGTGCCCTCAAATTCTTGATATTCACTGAAAGATTTTTTGGTAGTTATCATAATTGCCATCCTAAATATCTGATTAGCTAGTGAAACGCCTGAATTAACTAGGTAATTAGGGCGTTTCGTAACCAATGTATCCTTGGAGATACTTATGGTTATTGGGGCCCATACGGTTTTTAGTTGTGCGACCAACTTTCTGAATGGTCGTTCGTTTAAGACGGTTAAAACCGCGCGTAGCTATGTTAAATGCATGCTCTGCGGCAAGCAAAAAAGCCTCTCTAAGCTGCGTCGCGAGATTGCCATCTTGCAAGGCTTTTATCAGCAGCAACCGGCTTATCGACTGGCTAGTGATTTGGGCTTGGATGCCAAGACCATTACCCGGGTCTACCAGCGACTGCGGATGGTGCTCTTTCATACGGCAGAACTGGAAGGCGCTAAGCTCTCGGGTGAGATTGAGATGGATGAGTCTTACTTTGGGGGCGCTCGTAAGGGGCAACGAGGCCGAGGTGCGAGAGGCAAAAGCATCGTTTTTGGCCTTCTGGAGCGCGATGGCAGGGTCTATACCAAGGTAGTGGAGTCGGTCTCGGCGCAGACCCTTTTGACCCATATTGAGAACCATACCCGCAAGGGTTCGGTCTACTATACGGACGCCTTTCGGGGCTATCAATCCTTGCAGCGCTTTGGTAAACATTTAGTAGTTAATCACTCCAAAGAATTTGTCAATAAAAGAACCAAAAACCATATTAACGGCATTGAGGGTTTTTGGAGTTATGCTAAACATATTCTGTACAACTACCGAGGTGTTTCGAGGTACCATTTTCCAATGTATTTAAAAGAAATCGAATACCGTTACAACCACCGCAAAGAGAACGTCTTTAAACTCTTTTTACAACTGTACTTTGGTTACGTTTCGCCCTAATT
>RFQL01000027.1 GCA_009924985.1 Burkholderiaceae bacterium
ATAAACTGCGGAGGCAAGCATTGAAAAATAGCATTGTGTTCACTATCGATCGGGAGTAACTCTGCGCCACCCTCACGAGCTGCGTTCATAAATAGATCGCCCGACATGACCAAAGCTTCTTTATTGGCAAGCAATACGCGTTTTCCTAACTGGGCAGCGCGCAATGTGGGTAAGAGCCCTGCGGCACCGACGATGGCTGCCATGACCGTATCGCATTCACTCTCTGCTACAGCAGCAATTAGTCCTTCTTGGCCAAACAACACAGTGGTGGCTGAGCCCTTGTCTCGCAAAAGTGCAGAGAGGGCTTGAGCGTCTTTAGTGGTATTTAAAACCGCAATAGCCGGTTTGAACTCCAAACACTGGAGAGCAAGTCGATCGATTTGTTGACCGGCCGTTAAAGCCATTACCTTAAATTGCTCTGGATGAGTTCGCACCACATCCAATGTGTTCATGCCGATCGATCCAGTCGATCCCAAAATACAGAGGTGGCGGGTCTTTATAGAATTGGTCATAGCAAGGTCAGGATAGCAAGGTTTATGCTCTTGCCATGATGGAGAATAAAGTAGCCAATGGCATCACCGGCAATAAGGCATCCACCCGATCTAAAAATCCCCCGTGACCTGGCAACAAATGACTGCTATCTTTAACCTTGGCCAGGCGCTTTAATTGCGACTCAAAAAGGTCTCCCAGAACACTAAAGAGAACCAATATTGTGGTCATCAATAGCATCGCTCCCCATCCCCATTTGGCCTGCCAGGTCCCAAAAAGGGTCTCGCTGGGTGGAAAATACGTACAACATAGAATTGCATAGACAAGACAAAGTGTAAGGCCGCCAAGCGCTCCCTCTTTCGACTTCCCAGGACTAATTTGGCTGGCCAGTTTATGCTTCCCAATAGCCCGTCCCACAAAGTAAGCACCAATATCTGCAAGCCAAACCAAGAGCATGGCGCTGAGTAACCAAAGGAGGCCAATTTCTCGTAAAACATCGAGTGATAGCCATGCAGCGGGCAAAATAATGAAACCAACAACACTGAATATAAAGCGCCAACGCGGTAAAGATAGATGCAAGCCTTGAGACAGAATGAATGGCATACCGAATAGCCAGAAAGCAAGCGCAATACTTAATAGTGAAATTTCAATTGAGGGTTCTGCACCAAGCCACAGAAGTATTACGATGACCGCACAAATTAAGGCATAGATGTAAGCAGACCGATTTGCATTGGGAGTGATCAAACGACTCCACTCCCATGCTGCTGCCACCAGCATCATAAAGAATAGCGTGGCGAGATAAACAGGAGGAAGCAAGAATAGCACTGGCAATAAAATTGCCAACATAATTAATGCTGTTATGACGCGTGTCTTAAGCATCCAAACTACACTGGGTCATTTAAGGGCATCATGTTCGATTCGTCTGTAAGTTGTGCACTAGTGCGACCAAAACGTCTCTCCCGTTGCGCATACCAAGCAAAGGCGGCTTGTAACTGCGCGGCATCAAAGTCTGGCCACAAAGCATCCGTAAAATACAGTTCTGTATACGCCAGCTGCCATAAGAGAAAATTACTCACTCGTTGTTCACCGCCTGTGCGTATAAACAAATCCGGTTCAGGCGCGTAGGCCATCGATAAATGCGGCAGAAGCAGTGATTCTGTTAGGTCAGTAGCTTGCAAATGAGGATTGGTAATTAATGCTTTTTGCATCGCCTGCAAAATATCCCAGCGGCCACCATAGTTTGCTGCAATTGTTAGAGTTAAGCGCTTGCAGTCCTTGGTTTTATCTTCCGAGAACTCAACCATTTCAGTAATAGCACTTCCGAAGCGGCTTAGATCACCAATCATCTTCAAGCGGATATTATTTTCAGCAAGACGAGCTACTTCTTTACGCAAGGATTTTAGGAATAGCTTGGTCAGGAACCCCACCTCTTCTGGGGGTCTGCGCCAGTTTTCAGAGCTAAAGGCAAATAGAGTCAGGTATTGCACATTTTGGCGTACGCACTCTTCAACGATTTTACGGACTGCTTCGAGACCCTCTGAGTGACCAGCAACCCTGGGCATAAAACGCTTTGTGGCCCAACGCCCATTGCCGTCCATAATGATGGCGACATGGCGAGGAATAGCTCCAACCGCGGGGACTGCGAGCGTAGAGCTTGTATTTTCTTGGCTCATTCGACAGGCTCACGACGGTTAAACCGTCATGATTTCCTTATCCTTCTCAAGCACTAATTTATCAACATCCGTTACATAGCGGTCGGTCAGTTTCTGAATCTCATCTTGCGCACGACGCTCTTCATCCTCAGAGATCTCTTTATCTTTAACGAGGCGCTTGAGGTGCTCATTCGCATCACGACGTAAATTACGAATCGCTATCTTAGTCTCTTCGCCTTCAGACTTCACTACCTTCGTTAACTCCTTACGACGCTCTTCCGTTAATGGAGGCATTGGTACCCGAATCACAGCCCCTTGGGTAGCTGGATTTAAACCCAGATCAGAATCACGAATGGCTTTCTCAACCACCGCAACCATATTTTTTTCCCATGGGGTGACATTGATGGTTCTGGCATCCGCTAAACCAAGATTGGCAACCTGGGATATCGGTGTGGGATTACCGTAGTAATCCACCATGATGTGTTCCAAAATTCCGGGGCTTGCGCGCCCTGTTCTAATTTTTGCGAGATTAGCCTTAAACGTCTCAATCGACTTCTGCATCTTTTGATCTGCATTGGTCTTTATTTGTGAAGCAGACATACCGCTCTCCTTTTTATACGTGTACTAGAGTACCTTCTGGCTCACCCCGCACAACGCTTAATAAAGCGCCGGGCTTGAGTATTGAAAATACCCGAATTGGTAATTTTCGATCACGACACAAAGCAAATGCAGTTGCATCCATTACTTGTAAATTTTTAATTAAGGCTTCATCAAAGGTGATGGTGGAATACAAGGTTGCATTTGGATCTTTATTAGGATCACTGCTATATATACCATCGACCTTCGTGGCCTTCAGCATAACCTCAACACCCATCTCAGCCGCACGAAGTGCAGCTGCAGTATCAGTTGTAAAGAATGGATTACCAGTGCCGGCAGCAAAGATAACAACCTTACCTTCTTTCATGGCCCGAATTGCACGTGGTCGAATATAGGGCTCTACCACTTGATCCATCCGCAGAGCAGATTGCACACGGGCTTCGACCCCTTTTTGGCGTAATGCATCTTGCAAGGCCAGCGAGTTCATCATCGTGGCCAACATTCCCATGTAATCGGCAGTGGCGCGATCCATACCAGCCGCACCGCCTGCCACCCCGCGGAATATATTTCCCCCACCAATCACAATCGCGATCTCTACACCAAGGCTGAGCACTTGTGCGATTTCAGTGACCATTGAATCAATCGTTTTGGGATTAATTCCATAGGCATCTTCACCCATTAGGGCTTCGCCAGATAACTTCAGAAGAACGCGTTTGTATCCTGGCATAGGGCTTAAGCAGTAGCCTTTGCAGCAGCAACTTGGGCAGCAACCTCAGCAGCAAAATCATCTTGACGCTTCTCAATGCCTTCGCCGACGACGAATAAGCTAAATGACTTAATGCTTGTGTTGGCAGCTTTTAGCATCTGTTCCACTGTTTGCTTATCGTTCTTAACAAAAGCCTGATTTAGAAGCGATACTTCTTTCAGGTATTTTTGTACTGATCCCTCAACCATTTTTGTCGCAATCTCAGCAGGTTTGCCGGACTCAATTGCTTTTTGTTCAGCAATTTTTCGCTCCATAGCAATGTTCTCTGCAGGCACATCAGCAGTCGATAACGATACTGGCCTCATGGCGGCAATATGCATTGCCACGTCTTTAGCAGCAGTAGCATCACCCTCATACTCCACCATCACACCAATACGATTACCGTGGAGATAGGAAACCAATTGACCGCCACCCGCAAAGCGCTTAAAGCGGCGTGGGTTCATGTTCTCACCAATCTTGCCAATCAACTCAGAACGAATTGCTTCAACCGTTTTACCATCCAATGGCAAAGTAGCTAAAGCACTACCATCGGCAGGATTTTTCTCGGCGACTAACTTGGCGCATCCATTACTAAATGCCAGAAAATCATCGTTCTTCGAAACGAAATCGGTTTCACAGTTCACTTCCAATAAGGCGCCAGTGTTGCCATGAATATAGGAAACAATTACACCCTCAGCTGTGACACGAGATGCTGCTTTGCTTGCTTTGCTGCCTAACTTAACCCGCAGAATCTCTTCTGCTTTGGTCATATCGCCATCGGCTTCTGTCAAAGCTTTTTTGCACTCCATCATGGGGGCGTCGGTCTTGGCGCGGAGTTCGCCAACCATCGCTGCGGTAATCGCGGGCATTAGTCTACCTTCCCTTCTTCAATAAACTCTTCTTCACCCTCTTTAACCGACTCAAGAACTTGTTGTACTGCATTTGCCTTACCTTCAAGAATTGCATCGGCAATCCCACGGACATACAAGACAACTGCCTTGCTAGAATCATCATTACCGGGAACGATGTAATCAACGCCTTCTGGAGAGTGATTAGTATCCACAATAGCGATCACGGGGATACCCAATTTGTTCGCTTCGGTGATGGCAATCTTGTGATAACCAACGTCGACGATAAAAATAGCATCGGGCACACCATTGAGATCCTGAATCCCGCCGAGTGATTTTTGTAATTTATCGAGATCACGCTCATTCGTAAGCGCTTCTTTCTTCGAAAGTTTTTCCCAGTCGCCCGCATCTTTAGCCACGGTCATATCTTTTAAGCGCTTAATCGAACCTTTTACAGTTTTGAAGTTCGTTAAGGTACCGCCTAACCAACGGCTATCAACATAGGGCATACCAGCACGTGCCGCTTCCTCAGCAATAACCTCACGCGACTGGCGCTTGGTGCCGACAAAGAGAACGGTGCCACGGTTAGAGGCAACTTGACGCACAAATTTCAGGGCGTCCTGAAACATAGGCAGAGTCTTCTCTAAATTGATAATGTGTATTTTGTTACGATGACCAAAAATATAAGGGGCCATCTTGGGGGACCAGAAGCGAGTTTGGTGACCAAAATGGCACCCAGCTTCCAGCATTTCACGCATTGTCACTGACATTACTATCTCCTAAGGGTTGGTTCTAAGGTCAAGTCCTGACTGCGCTTAAAAGCGCCACCCTGGATGGCTTGACCTGGGATTTCGCCCCCACGATGAGGACGATAGATAAATTATACCTTAAATATCAGTCATCTAGTGAGTTCTATAGGAAGCCTGAGCAGAGATATTCAGCCATAATACAAGCTATGCACAGCATATTTACTGATGAAAAGGACCTACTGGGGATGCGTGAGGCTGGCCGGCTTGCCAGTGAGGTCTTGGATTACATCACGCCATTCATTAAGCCGGGGGTAAGCACTGGCGAATTAGATCGACTTTGTCATGTCTATATGAAGGATGTGCAAAAAACTATTCCAGCGCCACTCAACTATCAACCACCGGGCTACCCACCCTTTCCTGCTGCCATTTGCACCTCGGTGAACGATGTCATTTGCCACGGCATCCCAAGCGATAAAGTGCTCAAAAATGGGGATGTCGTTAATCTCGACATTACTGTAATCACCCAAGCAGGTTACTACGGGGATACCAGCAGGATGTTCAGTGTTGGTGAGATCTCAATTATGGCGGCACGCCTGAATCAAATTACTTTTGAATGTATGTGGCTTGGTATTGCACAAGTGAAGCCAGGCACCCGTCTGGGTGATATTGGTTATGCTATTCAAACGCATGCTGAAAACGCAGGGTACTCCGTGGTTCGTGAGTATTGTGGCCATGGTATTGGCAAGGTCTTTCATCAAGACCCGCAAATCTTGCACTACGGTAAACCTGGAACAGGCGAGGCTCTTGAAGAAGGTATGACCTTTACGATTGAGCCCATGATCAATGCAGGACGGCGCGAGATCCGCACCATGCCCGATCAATGGACTGTCAAAACGAAAGATCGCAGCCTATCCGCGCAATGGGAACATACGATTTTAGTGACGCGCACCGGTGTCGAGGTATTAACCTGGTCAGACGGCACTCCAAAAGCACCTGCCTGTGTGGGTCAATTGCACTATCGTCCCAATCCTGTCTCCGCTTAGATCTTTGCTGCTAACGGGTAGCCAATGAATTTAAGTACCAATCTACCCCAAGATGCAAGAGCGTTAGCCTGCTCCGAGTTTCTTCAGCATCAGAACGTATCTAAACTCATGCAAAAGCTGAGCCAAGCTACTGATGCATTGCTCTTACAGCTTTGGAATGAATCTGGCCTTCATCATGATGCTGCCTTATTAGCTGTGGGTGGTTATGGACGCGGCGAGCTGTTTCCTTACTCAGACATCGATATTTTGATCCTGCTCGACGAACAATCAAATAGCCATGATCAAGATACACCAAGCAATATTGAGAAATTTATTGCACGTTGCTGGGACTCTGGTCTAGAAATCGGTTCGGCCGTTCGATCTTTATCCGAGTGCTTGTCAGAAGCTGCAGGAGATATTACGGTCCGCACCTCCGTTCTAGAGGCTCGCCTAATTGGCGGTAATCGCGGACTGTTCAAACACTTTAAACGCAACTTAGAAGAAGCAATGGAGCCTAAAGCATTTTTTCAGGCAAAGCTCTTAGAGCTTCAACAGCGACACTATAAGTATCAGGAAACTCCTTATGCTCTCGAACCAAACTGCAAAGAAAGTCCAGGCGGTTTACGTGATCTACAAATTATCCTGTGGGTAAGTAAGGCGGCTGGGCTTGGTCATAGTTTTATAGATCTTCATAAAAAAAGTCTAATTACTGCCCGTGAACTAAAAGAGTTGAATCGTAATCAAAAACTCCTGCAAACGATTCGGGCCAACCTGCACCTCTTAGCTAAGCGTCGACAGGATGTCTTGGTATTTGATTTACAGGCAGCACTTGCTAAACAATCCGGCATCCAACAAGACTCCTCGCGCTTGGCTAGCGAAGAACTCATGCGGCATTACTATTGGGCCGCAAAGGCAGTCAGTCAGCTGAATACTATTCTGATGCAAAACATCGAGGCCTTACTGTTTCCAAATGAGGCACGAACCACACACCCGATTCCTGGCCTTGGTAATGAGATGTTTATTGAGAGGCAAGGTCTACTCGATATTGTTGATCCAAACCTTTATCAAAAACATCCTGAAGCAATATTACAAACTTTCTTGATCTTTGCACAAAATCCAGCCATCACTGGTTTGTCAGCAACTGTTTTTAGAGCGCTGTATAACGCTCGACAATTAATGGATGCGACCTGGCGGAAAGATCCCAGAAATCGTGCAAGGTTTATGGAGTTACTCAAATTACCTGATGGAGTTACCACCGCATTTCGTTTAATGAATCAAACTAGTGTACTGGGTCGATACCTACCGTCATTTCGGCGCATCGTAGGGCAAATGCAACATGATCTATTTCATGTCTATACCGTTGATCAACATATCCTGATGGTCTTGCGCAATGTTCGGCGCTTCATGATTATTGAGCATACCCACGAGTTCCCAGTGTGTAGCAAGCTTATCGCCAGCTTTGAAAAGAATTGGATTATTGTCTTAGCAGCCCTTTTTCACGATATTGCCAAGGGGCGCGGTGGAGACCATTCCGAACTCGGAAAAAAAGATGCGCATCTCTTTGCGAAAGAGCATGGGCTTTCTGCTGATGAGACTGAGCTTCTAGTATGGCTCGTCGCAGAGCATCTTACGATGAGTCAGATTGCACAAAAACAAGATATTACTGATCCTGATGTAATTACTGCTTTTGCAAAACGTATGCGTGACGAGCGTCATCTCACTGCCCTGTATTTACTGACTGTAGCGGATATTCGGGGGACCAGTCCAAAAGTTTGGAATGCCTGGAAAGGAAAATTACTGGAGGATCTCTATCGCGCCACCTTACGAGTCCTTGGCGGTGCTAAGCCAGATCCGTCATCGGAATTAATCCAGAACCAAGAGGAGGCCTATCGTCAGCTCCGACTCTTTGGTATTGAGGATAGCGCATGCAATGCATTATGGAAACAACTCGATGTTGCTTTCTTTTTAAGACAAGAAGCGGGAGATATTGCGTGGCTTACACGTCATCTCTTTAACCAAGTTGATGCTGAAAAGCCAATTGTGCGTGGCCGCCGCTCACCGGCCGGTGAGGGTCTGCAAATCGCCGTATATGTAAAAGATCAGGCAGATTTATTTGCTCGGATCTGTGCCTATTTTGAGCGTCATAACTTCTCGATTTGGGATGCCAGAATCCATACGACAAAGCATGGCTATGCTTTGGATACCTTCCAGATCTCAGGAAGTCATTTGGTCGAGGACGGAGGTAGCTATCGTGATCTGATTCAGCTCGTTGAGTATGAACTCGCGGAATCCATTCAAAAATCAGCCCCCTTACCAGAGCCCAATATTGGCCGTCTCTCGCGTCAATCCAAAAGTTTTCCAATCCAGGCAAGAGTGAGCTTGCAACCCGATGAACGCAATCAATACTTTGCTCTCACTCTTTCAGCATCAGACCGTTCTGGTCTGTTATATGCAGTTGCCAAGGCCTTAGCAAAACACCGCGTTTCTTTACATACTGCCCGCATTAATACCCTTGGGGAGCGAGTGGAAGACATTATGTTGCTTGATGGTACCAACTTGAGTAAGAATCCTAAGTTACAGATTCAGCTTGAAACAGAATTGCTAGAGGTCTTAGCGGCCTAAGATTTTCATTAAAGTTTCCTCATCCAGTATGGAGATGCCTAGCTCATTAGCTTTCTCTAACTTACTTCCGGCGTCAGATCCTGCAACAACATAAGAAGTTTTCTGAGACACCGAGCCTGCCACTTTTGCGCCTGCTGCTTCGAGTAAAGCCTTTGCTTGATCGCGTGACATCGTTGGCAATGTACCCGTAAGAACAAAGGTCTTACCACTCAGATCAACACTAGCAATTTGCTCTTCCACCTGAAACTCAATCCCTGATGCTAATAATTGTTCGATGACCTCTCGATTATGGCTCTCCGACATAAAACTGATGATGGAGTTTGCTACTACTGGACCCACATCATTAACCGTAAGAAGATCTTCCATCTGTCCATCCATGAGGGCCTGCATTGTTCCAAAATACTTAGCCAAATCTTTAGCAGTGCTTTCCCCCACATGGCGAATACCCAGGCCAAAGATAAAGCGTGGCAAGCTTGTACTCTTGGATTGTGCAATCGATCGAATCAAATTATCTGCAGACTTATCACCCATCCGCTCTAAATTCGCTAACGCAGAAAAGCCTAAGCGGTAGAGATCAGCAGGGGTTCGAACCAAATTGAGATCAACGAGCTGATCGACAATTTTGTCACCGAGCCCCTCAATGTCCATGGCGCGACGATGGGCAAAATGAAGTAAGGCTTGCTTACGTTGGGCGGCACAAAATAGACCACCGCTACACCTTGCTATTGCTTCATCAACCAAACGCTCGATGTGGGAATCACAAATTGGGCAACGGCTTGGAATTTCAAATGACTGGGTGTGCTTCGGTCTTCGATCTAAAACGACCGAGACCACTTCCGGAATGACATCTCCTGCTCGACGCACAACAACCGTATCACCCACCCGTACGTCCTTACGACGGACCTCATCCTCATTATGAAGTGTGGCATTAGTGACAGTAACACCGCCAACAAGCACTGGAGATAGCCGAGCAACCGGTGTAATCGCACCAGTTCGACCAACCTGAACGTCTATACCCAAAACAATCGTGATCTCCTCTTGGGCTGGGTATTTATGAGCAATCGCAAACCGCGGTGCGCGCGAGACAAATCCCAAGGTGTTTTGCTGAATAAACGAATTCACTTTATAGACAACGCCATCAATCTCGTAAGGTAACTGATTACGCTTTCTTCCAATTTCTTGATAAAACTGATTCAGGCCCTCTACAGAACTTACCACCCGCCGCTCCTGACAAACAGGAAGCCCAAGCTCTACGTAGTGATCAAGTAACTGACTATGAGTCTTGGGAAGCCAATTAATAGGCTCAAAGGCGCCAAGGCCATAGGCAAAGAAACTTAAAGGTCGCTTTGCTGTAATCTTGGAGTCAAGTTGTCGCAAACTCCCCGCAGCAGCATTACGAGGATTTGCAAATTCTTTTTCTCCAAGAGTTGCAGCGTATTTATTCATCTTCTCAAAATCGTCGCGATGCATGAATACCTCGCCACGCACCTCCAGAACATCCGGAATCTTCTTCCCAGTTAAGCGCAATGGAATAGCGCGGATGGTGCGGATATTGACTGTGACGTCTTCGCCACTCGCCCCATCACCTCGGGTAGCTGCTTGTACTAATACCCCGTGCTCGTAGCGTAAGGAGATTGCCAATCCATCAAACTTTAGTTCACATGCGTAATTAACACTCTCAAGCCCTAAGCCATCACGACAGCGCCGATCAAAGTTTATTAGCTCAGATTCCTCAAACGCATTATTCAAGGAGAGCATTGGTACAGCGTGCTTGACCTCATTAAATACTTTTAATGGTGTTCCGCCAACACGTTGTGATAAAGAATCTGCGCTTACCCAGTCGGGATGTTTTTGCTCCAGATCGAGAAGCTCTCGATACAAGCGATCATATTCTGCATCGGGTACTAGAGGTTGATCAAGTACGTAATAGGCATGCTCTAGACGCGCAAGTTCTGTTTGCAAATAGCGGTAACGATCCGCTTCTAAGGATCCGTCTTTACTCATTTGCAGTCCTAGCTAAATAATCGAATGGCGGTACCCGATCCAGCAGCAATACCAGATTTCTCTAACTGGGCATATAGGACGTCAAGCTGTTGTCGAATCACATTCACCGAGCTTTCGGTGAGATTGATGCCGTTATCGTCCACTAAACGCCCTTGTAGAGTTTCTGCAATATCCGCCGCCTCTTTCAGCATTCGATCAAATGGCTGTAGGTTAGCTAGGACAGCTGGCACCTCGAGTAGAAGAGTAATTTGCGTGACGGGAGTCTGATGATCAAATTGTCCAGTCCGAAATACGGTCTTTCCTTGCATGGAATATTCGAAATATGCACCATCATTACTTAGCTTAAAACCGCGTTGGGTAAGGGCTGAATCAAGATGAGGCCAAGACCACGATTGTTGATCAAACACAATATTGATACCCAAGAGCACATCACTTTGAGCGGCAAGCACATCCAACTCTTTTGCACTATCTAGCATCCCGCTGACAGATGGCATATCAATTTGGGCATCTAAAGTTTCTGCAAGAGCTTGTACGCGAGAGCAAAAATCGGATAACTCAAGTACTCCGATTGGGCCTTTACGGCTAGCCAATTGCACTGCCAATTGAATCTCTGCATAAAAATGATTTGTATCCAACGGGCACCATACCCCCTCACCCGGACCGGTAACCGACAAACCATCCGCCATCCAAGGTGTTTGTATATCAGTCCAATCGTTCAGAGTATCCAAAATCTCAATTCCGGAAATAGGTTCTGAAAACCGCAAAGCAATCACACAATCAATCCGTGGATCAATAGTTTGTTTAGATAAGGTTTGATAAGGGCTTAAGGGGGCTGGGATTGGCTCACTAACGATTACTTCCTCCGACTTGGAGCTTGGTTCCATCCGCACCACATCATTAACTCTTCGACCCTTGGCATTGCGGATGTTGTAGACAATTACCCAAATGAAAAACAGGAAGCCAATAAAACCTAGAGCAAGCTGTAGCTCCGACAAGCCCCATTGAGAAGCAAATTGCTCAAGCGGCATTAAGCCGCCTCCACCATCGATACTGCCGATGTGATGTCAACTGCAACAATCCGCGAGACGCCCTGTTCCTGCATGGTTACTCCAATTAATTGGCTTGCAATTTCCATGGTGATCTTGTTATGCGAAATAAACACAAACTGGGTCTTACTGGACATTCTAGACACCATTTCAGAATAGCGCATCGTATTTGCATCATCAGGGGCATCCACCTCATCCAACAAGCAAAATGGGGCTGGATTCAACAAGAATAGAGAAAACACTAGGGCAATCGCTGTTAATGCTTTCTCGCCACCTGAGAGCAAATGAATCGTGCTGTTCTTCTTACCGGGAGGCTGAGCCATCACTTGCACACCGGCATCCAAGATCTCTTCACCGGTCATCACCAACTCGGCATGCCCTCCACCAAAAAGTTCGGGGAACAAGCGTCCAAAATGGGTATTTACTTGATCGAAGGTACCTTGCAAGAGATCTCTAGTCTCCGCATCAATTTTGGCAATTGCGTCCGTTAGGGTTTGAATAGCTTCATTCAAATCAGCAGATTGAGCATCTAAGAATGATTTACGCTCACGGCTGCTCGTCAACTCCTCAAGTGCCGCCATATTGACTGGTCCGAGCGACTGGATCTCATTATTTAGGCGGGTTACCTCACCCTGCAAACTGCTCGCTCGCAATTCAGGGCTATAGCGCCCTTCTAACTCTTTTAGATCTGCTTCATCATCGCTTAACAGGGTAGTGAACTGCTCATAGCTTAAGCGCGCTGCTTGCTCACGTAATTGCAGGTCAACCACACGATCGCGCATCGGTTGGAGAGTTTGCTCCAAAAATAGACGAGCCTCGTCTGCCTCGCGTAACTGATGTTGCATAGCCTCTTGTTCGGTTCGCGCTTTAGCAAGAGCTGCTTCACGCTCAGAGCGTGTAATTAATAATGTCTGTAATTTATTCTGGGCTGCCTCATCACTTAAACCCTTAAGCTCGGTTTGGCTTGCATCAAAACGATCCTGTAGTTCCATGATCTGGGTTCGAGCAGTCGTTTGATCACGCTGCAAATCATTGATTTTTTGCTGAAGTGAACGCGTAGTAAACGCAGCCTCTTGGGCGGTCATCTCGGCTTGACGAAGTTCTTCTCGTAATAACTCACGCGCTGACTCGGCTTGCTCCAAATGCTGTTGCGCAGAACTGAGGCTATTTTGTAGGGCAGCCTTCTCCGACTCTGATTGGGTCAGTTGTGTATTAATTTGTACATTAGCTTCTTGAATCTGGCCTAACTGCTGTGTAATTTCTTGAAGCTCGCTATCAATTTGCGCTGCTCGAGTGCTGTACTGCTCTTCTGCTTGCAGTAGTTGCATCTTCTCCACCTGGAAGCTATGAGCCTCCTGGACTGACTGGTCGGCTGCAATCCGAGCCTGATCAGCGGCTTGTTGGGCGGCTTGATAGTTCGCATTCGCCTGCTCGAGCTCGCTTCGAGCCTCACTCTGAATCAACTGTTGGGCCTTGAGTTGCTTCTCAAGGCTTTCCATCTCTTGGGCTCTAGCCAACATTCCGGCTTGCTCTGAGTCTGCTGCGTACAACTGCACCCCCACTCGGGTCACCATATGGCCCTGCTGAGTAACTAGAGCAGCCCCCCTGCTTAGTTGGGAGCGTCGACGCAACGCGTCTTCTAAATTATCTGCAATGTAAATATGGCTCAGCCATTCTTGAAGAACGCCTGCAGTTGTTCCGCTCGCCTGAACACGAGATAAGAGAGTTATAAAACCAGCCGGGGGCTTGGAATCGGATTGGTCGATACCATCGGTCAATAAAATAGCCAAACGACTAGGGGGCGCATCTTGCGCAAGACTGAGTGTCTCATTAAGACTCTTACCGGTTAAAGCTGCTAAGCGCTCCCGCAATACAGACTCAAGAGCGGGCTCCCAGCCTTTTTCAACTTTTAGCTCTTGCCACAGTCGTTTACTTTCTTTGAGACCCTTACTCTCCAACCAAGGTCCAATTTTGCCTTGTGCCTGAACGCTAGCTTGCAAAGCAGTTAAAGCCGTTAATTTGGCCTCACTTTGATGCACATCTTGATTTACTTTTTGAATCTGCTCTAGCGCTTTTTGACGAATCGTATCGGTTGCAGGAACCTGCTCTTGGGTTTGATTGGCTTTTAGCTTAGCTTCCTCTGCTTTGCGTTGCGCCATTACGTGGCGATCAGTAGCCATCTGTAGCGCTTGCTGATCGGGCTTACGCATTCCTGCTAGCTCATCATTTAGACGACTCGCACGACCATTCACTTCTTCAGACTGAGATTCTCCAGCCTTGGCCCGCTCTTGCAAACTGATAATGCGTTGCTCCATACTAGCTAGCACGGTACGCGCTTCTTCAAGCGCAATACTTGCTGCTTGATAAGCCCGATCCTGAGTAGGAGTCCGTTGCTGTAGTTGCACAAATTCTGCTTGCAAGCTTGTCTCGTTCTCACTAGCCTCTCTACACTCCTGTTCGGCTTGGCGCTGCGCCTGTGCAGCCTCTTTCTCTTGGGTGGTCCAACGATCGAGCTGAGCTTGTAAATCGGCAACCTGCTCTTGGAGACGCTGCCGAGATTCCTGCACATATTTAATTTCGGCCTCAACCTGGCTCACCTCTGAATTGGTTTCATAGAGATCACCCTGAGCTTTAGAGACGACATCCTGCAAGGCGTATTGCTGGGTGCGCATAGTCTCTAGTTCAGACTCCGCATGGCGCAGCTTTGATGTTTCTGCTTCCAATTTAACCTGCGTCTCACGAATTGCATTGGCGTGCTTCTCTTGCTCTTTACCAGACTCGGTTTGTTTCACAAACCAAAGGAGATGCTGTTGCGACTTCATGTGTGCCAAGAGCTCGTTGTGGCGACTTGCAACTTCTGCTTGGGCCTCAAGCCGAGCGAGTTGTTGCTCAAGCTCACGCACAATATCCTGCACGCGAACAAGATTCTCCTGAGTATCTTCTAAACGTGATGCAGTTTCTTTACGGCGCTCTTTGTATTTGGATACCCCAGCAGCTTCCTCTAAGAAGACTCTCAACTCTTCTGGCTTGGACTCCAAAATTCGAGAAATGGTTCCTTGCCCAATAATGGCATAAGCACGAGGACCAAGACCCGTTCCTAGAAAGATATCTTGGACATCTTTGCGACGGACTACCTGATTATTAATGTAGTAACTCGAATTACCATCACGTGTTAAGACCCGCTTAACAGACAATTCTGTGAAGCTTGACCATTGCCCATGTGCACGCCCATCAGCATTATCAAAAATGAGTTCGACGCTGGCACGGCCAGAGGGTTTACGTAGACCCGAGCCATTAAAAATCACGTCTTGCATTGACTCGCCGCGCAACTCGCTAGCGCGAGATTCGCCAAGCACCCACCGTACCGCATCAATGATGTTGGACTTACCGCAGCCATTGGGTCCTACAACCCCAATTAACTGGCCAGGCAACTCAAAATGAGTAGGGTCAACAAAAGATTTAAAGCCAGATAATTTAATAGATTTAAGTTGCACGGACGTTCTTCTTGGGGGACAAAGTCAGGGATTTTAGGATTAAAAAGTTCTCAGCAGAGATGATAACAATCCTGCGCATGGTCAACGCTCTAGGTGAAGCCCCAATATAATGAAACACTTGTGATTTAAACCACGAATTTTCTAAAAATCCTTATCAATCCTATAGTTATCGACAACCTATGAGTCTAGCCCTACAAACCACCATCGATCAGGCCTGGGAAAACCGTGCCAATCTTTCCCCAAGCTCTGCACCCGCTGAGATCAGACAGGCTGTTGGCGCAGTCTTGGAGGGTCTTAATAATGGCTCTATTCGAGTTGCCCAGAGGCAAAGTGTAGGGCAATGGAATGTCAATCAATGGGTTAAAAAAGCGGTCTTGTTATCATTCCGCCTCGAAGATAACCAAACGATGTCAGCAGGTGGTTTTACACAGTTCTACGACAAAGTCCCCAGTAAGTTTGCTAATTACACCCCGGAAGATTTTGCTAAAGGCGGCTTTCGAGTCGTTCCGCCCGCATTTGCCCGCCGAGGTTCTTATGTAGCCAAAAATGTAGTTCTCATGCCCTCCTACGTCAATATTGGTGCCTATGTGGACGAAGGAACCATGGTTGATACCTGGGCAACCGTGGGGTCATGTGCTCAGATCGGTAAGAACGTTCATCTCTCGGGAGGCGTTGGCATTGGTGGGGTCTTAGAACCCATTCAGGCAGGTCCGGTCATTATCGAAGATAACTGCTTTATTGGCGCACGCTCCGAAGTGGTCGAAGGTGTTGTGATTGAAGAAAACAGCGTGCTCTCGATGGGTGTCTATATTGGTCAAAGCACCAAGATCTATGACCGCGAGACCGGCGAGGTCCACTACGGCCGAGTGCCATCAGGCTCAGTGGTGGTCCCGGGTTCAATCCCTGCTAGTAACGGTATGTACAGTTTGTATGCTGCTGTGATTGTGAAAAAGGTGGATGCACAAACGCGTGCTAAGACCGCCATCAATGAACTCTTACGTGATTAGGATGCCATTCCTCAGCTATGCCTAACGCTCTTGATTTCACCAAAGAACTAATTTCGTGTCGTTCGGTAACGCCAGCCGATGGTGGCTGCCAAGAGCTGATTGCAAAACGACTTGCAGCAATCGGGTTTGAGACCGAGACCATTATGAGTGGGCCGGCTAATTTTCAGGTAACCAATTTATGGGCAATCAAGCGGGGTTCCGACCCCCAGGGTAAGGTTCTTGCCTTTGCAGGTCATACCGATGTGGTGCCCACCGGCCCCTTAGAAAAATGGACCACTGATCCATTTATACCGAGTGAGCGTGACGCACATCTCTATGGTCGCGGTGCCGCCGATATGAAAACCTCACTGGCTGGTTTTGTAGTTGCTAGCGAAGAGTTTGTAAAACAATACCCCAATCACAAAGGCTCCATTGCATTCTTAATTACAAGCGACGAAGAAGGTCCTGCCGATGATGGTACGGTAATCGTCTGCGATCTTCTCAAGCAGCGCGGTCAAAAACTCGATTACTGTGTTATTGGAGAGCCAACCTCGGTCACACAACTAGGTGACATGATTAAAAATGGTCGTCGTGGTTCTCTCTCCGGTAAGTTAACCATTAAGGGCATACAAGCGCATATTGCCTATCCTCATTTAGGACGCAATCCCATTCATGAGCTTGCCCCGGCGCTTAGCAAATTAGTTTCCAAAGAATGGGATTGTGGCAACCAGTATTTTCAGCCAACTAGTTTTCAGATCTCCAATATTCATGCGGGTACGGGTGCGAACAATGTGACTCCAGGTGAGCTCGCACTTGACTTCAACTTCCGTTTTTCCACTGAGAGTACGCCAGACCAACTCAAAGGTGAACTTGAGCGCATCCTGAGTGAAGCGGGTCTAGAGTTTGAGATTGCTTGGACCTTAGGAGGTGAACCTTTCTTAACGGGCGATGGTGCTCTTGCAGGTGCGATACGTGAGTCCATTATGGCCGAGACAAAGGTGAGCACCGAACTGTCCACCACCGGTGGTACAAGCGATGGTCGCTTTATTGCCAAAATCTGCTCAGAGCTTGTTGAGTTTGGCCCGGTCAACGCCACAAGCCATAAGATTGATGAGCGTGTGGCACTCGATTCGATTGAACCGCTCAAGAATATCTATCGTCGCGTTCTTGAAAAACTCATTGCTTAGTCACAGAATGCTGATCCTAGCGTAATGCGATTTTTATGGAAGCTTCCCCCAACGTCTTGAATCCATCCCCCTTAACAGTCACGGACTGTTGCACACAAATTACCCAATTACTAGAGTCATCGCAATTGCATTATGGGCATGGTGCGAGCAATGCCCAGAGTGAAGCGCTTTGGATTGCGAGCAAACAGTTAAATGTATCTCCAGCAGAGGCACTTGATCTTGGTCACACCATCCTATCTCCAAAAATGGTTCAAGACGCCTTGCAAATCGCTCATAAACGAATTAGCAGTCGTAAGCCCTTAGCCTATCTTCTTGGCGAGGCTTGGCTCATGGGAGTACCGTTTGATTGCACCCCACAAAGTATTATTCCGCGTTCTTTCATTGCCGAGTTGATTGTTAATCAAGACTTCGATCCCTGGTTACCGGCGGATGGCAAAGTTCTGGATTTGTGCACTGGTAATGGCTCATTAGCTATTTTGACTGCACTCCATTACCCTGATTTACACATCATGGCGTGCGATCTGTCTATGCCCGCACTTGCTTTAGCAGCTCGCAATTTAGATCGTCATCGCCTAAGCAAGCATATTGAACTATTGCAAGGGGATTTGTGGGATGCGCTTCCGGATACCGATGAAGACCATCGGTTTGATCTCATCATTTGCAATCCACCTTATGTAAATGAAACTACTATGCGCACTCTCCCACAAGAATATCGTGCCGAGCCTAGAGAAGCGCTAGCAGGTGGTGAGAATGGTATGGACACCATCCACCGAATTATTGCAGGCGCCGCCAATTATTTAAATGAGCGCGGTGCTTTAGTACTTGAAATTGGCAATGAGTATGAATACTTCCATCAGGCATTATACTTCCATCAGGCATTTCCGCACATACCAGCGATTTGGCTGGAAGTATCGGCTGGTGATCAACAGGTCTGCATCATTTTGGCAGAGGATCTTCAGAAGTAGACGTTATTGACTCAGATCATTAGCAGCACGAATGGCTTCATCAATACGCTCGACAGCGATCACGCGTAAGTTTGCAATCTTAGTCTTGGGCAGATTTGCTTTCGGAATAATGGCTACTGTAAAGCCTAATTTTGCGGCTTCTTTGAGGCGTTCTTGACCGCGTGGGCATGGTCGAATCTCTCCCGCTAAACCAACCTCACCGAAAACCACTAAGCTTTTGGGTAAAGCTCGATTACGAATAGACGATGCAATAGCTAGCAGAACAGCAAGGTCGGCAGCAGGTTCACTGATCTTAACGCCGCCTACCGCATTTAAAAACACATCCTGATCGAAGCAAGCAATACCTGCGTGACGATGTAAGACCGCTAATAGCATCGCCAAGCGGGTTTGCTCTAAGCCTACTGCCAAGCGTCTTGGATTGGGAATATGGGCTGTATCTACTAAAGCCTGAATCTCTACCAATAAAGGTCGGCTACCTTCTTGAGTAACCAAGACACAGGATCCTGGAACAGTCTCTGGATGCTGCGATAAAAATAATGCCGATGGATTATTAACGCCCTTAAGACCTCGTTCGGTCATAGCAAAGACACCTAATTCGTTCACTGCACCAAAACGGTTTTTAATAGAGCGCACTAAGCGGAATGAGGAGTGGGTATCTCCCTCAAAATACAAAACCGTATCAACGATATGCTCTAACACGCGAGGGCCAGCTAAATGCCCGTCTTTGGTTACATGCCCCACTAACAAGACACAAATACCACTTGACTTAGCCAAACGCGTTAATTGTGCGGCACATTCTCTAACCTGAGAAACCGATCCAGGCGCTGATGAAAATGCATCTGAATACAAGGTTTGAATAGAGTCCACCACCAAAACCTGGGGCTTTGCTGCCTCTACAGAAAGTAATAGTTTTTCAAGCTGAATTTCTGCTAGTACTTCTAATTGAGGTGCATTTAAATGAATACGGTTTGCCCGTAAAGCAATTTGCGCAGCCGACTCTTCGCCACTACTGTATAGAACATCTACGCCATTTGCACTTAGCTGTGCTAGGGCCTGTAGTAATAAAGTGGATTTACCAATACCAGGATCACCCCCTAGGAGTACCACTCCACCGGGCACCAAGCCACCCCCCAAAACACGATCAAGCTCATCAATGCCAGTTGGCAAGCGGGGAGAATCCTCGGCATCAATACTCACTAATTTTTGTCGTGGTATAGAGTTTGTGAGACCCTCAAACCGATTGTTAGATGAAGTTTCTGCCAAAGACTCCTCTAGGGTATTCCAGGCCTGACAAGCAGGACACTGCCCCTGCCATTTGGGCGAACTGCCGCCACACGCCTGGCATATGTACAGTGTTTTAATCTTTGCCAAAATAATTAATCTAACTTCACGCCAGATTTATTTTCTTGAGCACGGCGTGGAGCATCTTTGCGTCGCTCCTCAAGATCAGCAGCCCGAGCAGCCGCTTCTTTTTGTTTCTGCTGGAATGCTTTTTCATTATCAGCTCGCTCTTGGGACCGCTTTGGATCTGCGCGCTCTGCGGCTCGCTGTGCATCCCGCTGGGTTTTAATTCGGTCTTTAAAAATCCGCTGATTCTCATTGAGTAAAACCTCTTGGGCTCGAATTGGATCAATCTCACGGCGATATTTGGCGCGGGCATCTGCTAAGCAGGAATTCACAAAAAACTTGGCATAGCATTCTGAGTTAGTTTTATTCCAGCGGTACTCAGCCCATTCTCTTTGAAGAGAAAGCTCGGCTTCAATCTGATTCAAACGCTCTAGCTCGAGCTCATCGTTGGTGGCAGCCATGATCAAGGTGGCTAAAAATACCCATGGCGCTAGCAATGCAAGTAATAAATACTTCATTCATTAAATCTCAACTTTGGCGCCAAGCTCGACTAAGCGATTTGCTGGAATGTTATAAAAGTCCGATGGCTTAGCGGCATTTTGCATCATGGTCGCAAATAAACGTTCACGCCACACCGCCATCCCTGGTGACTTCGCAGGGGTAATCGCATCACGCGCTAAAAAGAATGTTGTGTCCATTAGGTCAAAAGGTAGGTCATATTGTTTACTAATTAAATCGATTACTTTATTGATGTCAGGAGTCTCTTTAAAGCCATGGACATAGCGCACCACATACACATTGCCACCCAAATCGTTTAAGGACAAACGCTCATCATCGCGCACAAAGGGAACATCCCAGGTGCTGAGCTTTAAAAAGAAGATCCGCTGATGCATCACATGATTGTGTTTGAGGTTATGAAGCATCGCTGCCGGCACGAAATCAATGTGCGGTGTTAAGAACACTGCAGTACCCTCCACCCGATGGGGTGGATGTTGCAACAAATTTTTAATAAACATCTCCAGCGGAATCGACTCTTTAATCAATTTATCTCTGAGTAATTGCCGACCGCGATACCAGGTAATGATGCAGGTAAAGATCAATAGTCCAAGTGCCAATGGATACCAACCACCATCTTTAATCTTAATGAGGGTTGCAGTCCAAAACGCGAGATCAATCACAAAGAAGCTAATAATTAAAAACCCAATAATGAATGGATTGATATGCCACTCACGGCGCATCACGATACTTAATAGAATGGTCGTAATCAACATGGTGGAGCTCACCGAGATTCCATACGCGGCGGCTAGGTTGACCGATTCACCA
>RFQL01000261.1 GCA_009924985.1 Burkholderiaceae bacterium
TTTATTTTATAGAGATTAGCCATTGACAAGCCGATAATACTAGTGTAGAATGGTAGCACAAGGAGAAAAACTATGATGTTCGCTAGAATGCTTATGACTAGATTTGCTTTTACCGACAAGGTGAAGCGTGTTGTTGATGGTGATGATCTGACGTTTTCTGGACACACTACTAGCAATAAGCCGTTTAGTATCACTGTAAAGTTGAGTGATGCTAATGAGTGGATCAACGGCGGAATGATCCAAAGTTGCTTTCCTAATCTGACAGCGGAACAGCGTGAGATTCTGATGACGGGTAACGATGATGAGGCTTGGAACAATATGTTTCCATCGGAGGACGAAGAATGACCGTTAATGAACTTATTGAGATGTTGAAGAACTGTCCCGGTGATATGAGGGTATTGACTCTTGGGTATGAGGGTGGGTATAATGATATTCAAATCAAGACCGATGAGGTTGTATTCAACTTCTCAAAGAATGATGCTTGGTATTATGGGCCTCATGAGACTGTAAGATATACCGATAATGATACTGGTACAACGTGTTTGATTATTACGAGGGAAAAATAATGGAATGGATTAGTTTCTTTGGTCCTCGTCGCCCTATCAACGGCCAAAAGGTTTATTACTTTGGCGAGTATATTGGGGTGTGGCAGGGAAGGTATGAGATTCATAAGGATGATCCAGTAAGTGAACATATCTTGATTTGTGAAGAAAGTCCCGGTATAGTAGATCGTATGGATGCTCCGTGGTGGATGCCATATGAGGGACAGCCAAAACCAAAACGACCAGAAAACGATTACCCAAAGGATTATCCACATGGCTAAAAACTTTAAAGATTTGATTAGTGCTGATCCTAAGACTATGACTAGGGAACAGGCTATGATTTATATTATCAACTTTTTTAGCTCTCGTATGATGACAACTAGTGTTAAGCATGTGAGTAAGGCTAAAGAGTTGATTGGACTGCATGAGATTGGTGTTTCTGAACTAGTGGATAAGTATGTGGAGTTAGTTTATGAAAACTCTTGATAATGTTTGCTATTGTGGCAAC
>RFQL01000262.1 GCA_009924985.1 Burkholderiaceae bacterium
TCTACTTCTCTAGGTCGAATGAGGGGACCGCATTCGGTTTTTTCATCAATCGCATTGCCGACTACCAGCTTGCTTGCTGATTTGGCAATTTGATCGGCAATATTTTTGGCATCATTTTTAGGCGCATAAACACGTTGCACCGATACACAAACCTGACCGGAATGATAAAAGCCACCTTTTACTAATTTTGGCACCATCGTTACCGTATCGATATTGGTGTCGACAATTACAGGGGCACACCCGCCATGTTCAAGGGCGCAACGCACCCCAGGAGCAATTTTTGAACGCAACATCCAGCCAACCTTCGCTGAGCCAATAAAGGTTAAAAAAGCGATGCGCGAATCGGCTACCAATTGTTCAGCAACCTTTAATTCACATGGAACGAAGGAGCACCATTCTTTAGGTAGACCAGCTTCATACAAAATATTCACTAAAGCTTCGCAAGAAAGGGGGGTATCGTCTGCCGGTTTCACTAATACCGGACAGCCAACTGCAACTGCAGGCATGACCTGATGGACGATTAAATTTAAAGGATGGTTAAAGGCAGAAATAGCTAATACAGGGCCAATGGGCTCACGTACGGTAAACGCTAATTTATGGGCTGACGCAGTAGTTAAGCCCATGGGAATTTCTTCCCCAGCAGCATGAGATAGCTCTTTAATACAAATTTCAACCCCGTCAATTGCTCGAGCGACCTCGACGCGGGCATCGATTAAGGGCTTACCGCCTTCATTGGCAATTAAAAAAGCAAGTTGCTCTGACCTGCCAAGCATTATTTGCACTACTTTTTTGAGAATGCGAATACGCTCTTCGATGGATAACCAGGACTTACGATTACGAAATAAATCGTCCGAAATTTTGAGATAGCGATCGGCTATATCCCAGTCACATAAAGTAACAGAGCCAATATTTTTTAAATCAAAGGGGTTAACAACCTCGAGAGTTTTCATAAATGGAATTATTCTTTTGAATTAGAAGGGGCTCGATGATTAATGCGCAACTCATCAATTAATAAACGTTTATTTTGAGAATAATCAATCGGTACATCGA
>RFQL01000263.1 GCA_009924985.1 Burkholderiaceae bacterium
ATTACGAATTGCTCGATGCGCAATATGAGGCGCGGCCTCTTTTAAAAGGGGGGCGTGCTGTGCAATTAAATCTGAACTCTCAATTTCGGTATGCGTGACAAGCGCACCTATCCGTAGCATATTACCTTGCACAAATATGCCTTTCAACTCAGAAACGGCCGTGATATCAATCAAGATACTAGGTTCAGATAATCGCAAATTTAGAGTGGCCAATAAGGTTTGTCCACCGGCAATAAGTCGGGCATCTTCACCATGCTCACTTAGTAAGGCTATAGCCTCAATTAGGCTTTTTGCTTTGACGTAATCAAATGCTGCTGCTTTCATGCGCTCTCCTTCACTACTCTTCTTTTTTATCTTCTACTTTTGTATCACTTAATGTAATTAATTCACCGCCCAACTCTTTAGCAAAAGCTAAGAAAAAATCATCTGCAATTTTTTTCGCTGATGCGCTAATAAGGCGGCCACCAATCTGACCTAATTTTCCACCGATTGACGCTTCGGTGCTGTAACGCACTAAAGTACCACTTTCAGTTCCAATCAACTCAACCCTTGCCTTGCCCTTTGCAAAGCCAGCCGCACCCCCGGTTCCCTCAAAGGCCATTGAACAGGAAACATCTGGCACGATATCGGACAAAATTAGCTTCCCGGCAAACCGAGCCCGTACGGGTCCAATTTTGAACATTACCTTAGCTCTGACTTCCTCATCAGAAATACGCTCTATTTCTTCGCAACCCGGGATTGAGGCGTGGAGAATGCTCACATCATTTAAGCCAAGCCAGACCCTTGAAACTGGGGCAGCTATTAACTGCTCGCCATTTAGCTCCATCGCGACTCCTTCGGGTTTTTACGGATCATTCTTATCTCGTCTAGTAAAAATAAGGGGTTAAGGTAATTTGGGAAGGGGTTTATTCAACAAAATGTCGTTTGCTCTTAGTAAGGTTCTAGAATAACCTCTATTACTGTAATGATACTTTTTTAAAAAGGAATTGCTATGTCTAATTTATCGCTAAACCATTTTTCGATTCGTAGCATCGATTTAGATAAAACAGT
>RFQL01000264.1 GCA_009924985.1 Burkholderiaceae bacterium
TTGAATTCATCAACACCGACTCGAAGGGCGCGCTCAGCACCTTTAAGGTTCGGAATCAAAACGGTGTACTCCACACCTGGTACACGCTCAATCTTACTCATCACCTCTTCTGCATCGGCGAGCATGGGGATCGCCTTAGGGCTAGTAAACGAGGTCACCTCAATCTTGGCATAGCCAGCTTGGCTCAAGCGATTAATCAAGGCAATTTTGTCTGCGCTTGGTATGAAGCTACTTTCAGCCTGAAAGCCGTCGCGAGTGACCACCTCTTGAATATAGAGTCTTTGCATGGGAATAATCTTAAACCTTTCAGAATGGGGATGTCCATCAAGGCAAACATAGGGCAGATGGTTTATAGTGGCATGGTTTTGTACCTATTTAGGAGATATACATGTCGTCAATCTTGACCTCTCTTGGCCGTACAGTCTTAGCCGGCTTTGTCCTGACTCTATTAATTGTGGTTTTATTTGGCTCCAATGTGGGAAGTCCAGGTTGGGTTGCCTTTTTATTCCGCTACCTCCATGTGCTCTCAGGAGTAATGTGGATTGGTTTGTTATGGTATTTCAATTTCGTACAAATTCCATCCATGCCAAAGATCCCCGATGAGCAAAAACCAGCGATTGGTAGAGTCATTGCCCCAACTGCGTTGTTCTGGTTCCGTTTCGCTGCCATGGCAACCGTTCTTACCGGAATTATCCTGGCGATTCTGAATGGTTATGCGCATAAAGCCTTTACCTTACAACAACCATTCTTAGCGATTGGCTTGGGCATGTGGATTGCGCTGATCATGGCATTTAATGTCTGGTTCATTATTTGGCCTAATCAAAAGCGTGCCCTGGGTATTGTGGTCGTGGACGCTGAACTAAAAGCAAAATCTGCTCGTACCGCAATGTTGACCTCACGGATTAATACAATCCTATCGATCCCCATGCTTTACCTCATGGTGGCGCAGCAAAATATGGGTCTGTAATACAGCACCGCTTTAGCAAAAGCCCGCAGTAGCGGGCTTTTTCTTTATGTGCTTAGAACTGATAAAGCCTGGCTGGATTGAT
>RFQL01000265.1 GCA_009924985.1 Burkholderiaceae bacterium
GGGCGTTGCCGAGACCATTGTGCTCATCACCGAATGCATGACCTTAGAGCCTGGTGATGTGGTTATTACTGGAACTCCTGCAGGCGTTGGCTATGCCAGAACTCCGCCTGTTTTTATGAGGCCTGGAGATATTTGCGAAGTGGAGATCGAAGGGATTGGGATTTTAAGTAATTCGATTGCGGATGAGCATTAAATAATCACGGGGATCATTTTATATAAGACCTTCCATGAATACGTCTTTACCCGATCTGGAGTTTGACACCATTATTGTTGGGGCAGGTAGTGCCGGTTGTTTATTAGCGAACCGGCTCTCAGCTGATCCTAAGCACCGCGTTCTACTACTCGAAGCAGGCGGTGAAGATGATTGGTTCTGGATTAAGATCCCCGTGGGATACTTGTTCACCATCGCCAACCCCCGTACGGATTGGTGCTTTAAGACCCAAGCCGATTCCGGTTTAAACCAGCGCTCCATTCATTACGCCAGAGGCAAAGTGATTGGTGGCTCATCGTCGATTAATGCCATGATTTATATGCGGGGCCAAGCCAGTGATTATGCGCGCTGGTCCGAGATGACCGGTGATCCCATCTGGCAATGGCCCACCACATTGGAGACCTATAAATCTTTAGAGAACTATTTACGCTGGTGCCAATCCGTGGCATGGCAATGGTGGTGAGATGCGGGTAGAGCGCCCGCGGGTGCAGTGGGATATTTTGGATGCATGGCGTGAGGCTGCTCACGAGCAAGGGATTCCGAAGATTGAAGAATTCAATCGAGGCAATAACGAGGGTTGTGCATACTTTCAGATGACCCAACAGCGGGGTGTGCGTTGGTCGATGGCAGATGCTTATTTGCATCCAATCCGACACAAGCGCAAGTGCTCCACTTAAATCTTAAGCCCATTACCACGCAAACCACCAATCAAAGCCGTTTTACGCAAAAAGCCTGGCATGGTTCTCAGCATGAGATTGCCAGTCTTTTGGTCTTGCACGCTGGAAGTAAAAAGACCATCCATGCAAGCGATCAAGTGATCCTTGCGGCTGGGTCGATT
>RFQL01000266.1 GCA_009924985.1 Burkholderiaceae bacterium
CGACTGACCGTTGAGCGCCACCGTCACCAACCGACCATCTTCAACATCGGTGGTCACCACTCGCACCACCCCAGCCGTGCGCGCCTCCACAGCGCTCAGCACCGGCCCCCAGTCCGCCGTCACCGTCGCAATCGTCGGCGCAACCTGATCCAGCGTGTAGACGCGCGTGGCCGTAGCAGTGACGCTGTTGCCAGCCGCATCCGTGGTGATGACCCTGGCGTCAACCGTCCGATCCGTGTCCGCCAGCAGATTCGCCCCGGTCACGTTAATGCTGAACACCTTGGCCGATCCGCTTTGACTCACGGTACCGGTCTCAGACACGTTGTTCACCGTCACCGTCACGGTGTCTCCCACCGCAACCTCACCACCCACCGTGCCCGTGATCGTCACCGTCGCGGCAGCACCCTCAGCGAGGTTGAGCACGTTGTCACTCGTCACGCTGTCGATCACGATCGACGCGCTCGGTAACACGTTATCGAGCTGCAACGTACGAGTAGCCGCTACCGCCGCATTGCCCGAAGCATCGCTCACATCGGCCGTGACCGTGATCGCACCATTGCGCAGCGCGCTGATGTTGGCCGCAGTCGCCGACCAGGCACCACCAGTACTCACCGTCGCCGTCGTGTTCACCACCGTAATGCCGTCAGTCAGCGCAACATTGATGGTGCTTCCATTAGCCCCAACCGCCGTCCCACTGATCACCAAAGCGTCGTCTTCGGACGCATTGACCCTGTTATCGCCCGCAACGTTCGCAGCGATCGTGATCGTGGGAACGCTCGTGTTCACCGCAAAACTCGTCGACGTGCTCGCCGTCGCCGTCAACGCATTGCCCGCCGCATCGCTCACATTGGCCGTCAGCGAGTAATTCTGACCACTCGTCAATTCTTGTAGCGCGCTCGCCGGAATCGCCACGCTCGCGTTGTTGCCGCTCACCACACCCGTGTACGACTGACCGTTGAGCGCCACCGTCACCAACCGACCATCTTCAACATCGGTGGTCACCACTCGCACCACCCCAGCCGTGCGCGCCTCCACAGCGCTCAG
>RFQL01000267.1 GCA_009924985.1 Burkholderiaceae bacterium
GCGGCTGATCAATTAGACAGCCCGGTGATTTTGCAAGCTTCTGCCGGTGCTCGTAAATATGCAGGAGAGCCCTTTTTGCGAATGCTAGTAGAGGCAGCTGTAGAGCAATACCCGCACATACCAATTTGTATGCACCAAGACCATGGCGCCTCTCCCGCGGTTTGCCAAGCATCGATTCGTAGTGGCTTCTCGAGTGTCATGATGGACGGATCACTCAAAGAAGATGCCAAAACGCCTGCGGACTTTGCCTATAACGTAGATGTGACCCGTCGAGTGGTTGATATGGCCCATGCTGTAGGCGTATCGGTAGAAGGCGAGTTGGGTTGCCTTGGTTCCTTGGAAACCGGCCAAGCCGGTGATGAGGACGGCAGTGGTGCTGAAGGAGTCTTGGATCACTCGCAACTATTAACCGATCCAGACGAGGCCGCTGACTTCGTGGCCAAGACCCAGGTGGATGCATTGGCCATCGCAATCGGTACCAGTCATGGTGCGTATAAGTTCACACGTCCACCGACAGGCGATATCTTGGCGATTGATCGTATTAAAGCCATTAATCAACGTATTCCGAACACGCATTTGGTCATGCATGGTTCATCAAGCGTTCCCCAGGAATGGCTGGAGATCATTCGTCAAAATGGTGGCAAGATTAAAGAGACCTATGGCGTCCCAGTTAAAGAGATTGTGGAGGGCATCAAACATGGGGTACGCAAAATTAATATTGATACCGATATTCGTTTGGCAATGACCGGTGCGATCCGCCAGTTCTTTACCCAACACCCCGAAGAGTTTGATCCTCGAGCATTCTTAAAGGTTGCTACGGCAGCTGCCAAAGGGATTTGTGAAGCACGTTTTAAGTCTTTTGGCTGCGCAGGACAAGCGAGCAAGATTAAGGTGATCCCCTTGGAAAAGATGGCAACGCGCTATGCCAAAGGCGAACTCAAGGCTGTGATTCAGTAAAGCAATATTCGTTAACAGAGTAAAGAGGAAGAAGAGATGACCATCCGAGTTGCAATTAATGGCTATGGCCGAATCGGAC
>RFQL01000268.1 GCA_009924985.1 Burkholderiaceae bacterium
CCGATTAACATCAACACTGTACTAATTAAAAAAATGATCTCTTTGTTCTCGCTTATCCAAACGATCTGAGGAAATACCGCAACGAGTGAAGCTAGAGCTGCACCTGCCCCCAAGCTGACAAGCAATGCAGGTATGGCACAACAGACTAAGGTACTAGAACTAGCAAAGAGAGTTACGAGTGAACTAAAAAACGGGGTTTTAGCATCGTGCAAACTATTGCCACTCATTTCTTACCCTTCATTTGCTCTTTGAATTGAGCTACTGTCTGCGGGATAGTTTCAATTCTGACAACGTCATAACCAGAATCAGTAATTTCCTCTTTAATTAACTTTTCATTGAGCGTTTTACCTTCCTTTGCCTCAACCACCACAACCTTGTTTTTTAAATCAACTAATACAGCTTTTGTTTCATCCAATTTAAGAAGGCTCTTTTCAATTCCTTGAGCACAAAAAGAACAAACCATGCCATTTACAGTCACTTTCATGCTAGCTAAAGCCACTTGACTCAATCCCATTAAACAAATTGCGAATACAAGATTAATTAGTTTCATATTTTTCATCCTAATAGTTATACATAAAATTAAATCGGAGTTGTCCAGATAAATTAGCGCCCGCCTCCACAAAATACCGATTGTGGATAACTCTAAGCATTGGCGTGAACTCATACTGATTTGATACGAAGGTCATTCGCCTTGCCTCAATCACTAGCCAAGGCTGGGGCTGGTCATAATCCACCTCGTAAAATGAAGCCCCTAGACGTGCTGTAGTGATATTGCTAGTAGCTCCTTGAGCTGCATAGACCCTTGCAGATGCCATGGAGTAAAAGCGAGTGGTTTCATAATCGACCTGAAGACCAGGCGAAGCCATTGCTTTTGACCCTCCAAAGGTATTCCCAGTTGTAGAACCTAAACCCCCAATAAACCAAATGTTAGCCTGTGCATTGGGTAAGTTCCAGCGTGCTACCTTGCGGGTATAGACCGCTTCTGCATTTTGCCGCTTTGATACAGAATCTTCTGTTTGCATTGC
>RFQL01000269.1 GCA_009924985.1 Burkholderiaceae bacterium
GATCCATTTGTTTGATCGGGGTCGTAAAACGAAGTTTGATCTTCGTGGTCATGCCGTGATTCATACGGCGCCTAATGTGCGTAAAGTGCCTGTCAGTGCAGAGTTCCCCGCAGGGTATCAGCCCATTTGTATTGGTACCACCACCTCAGATCGCATGGAACGATTTACTGAACCTCTCATGAACGAATATGGCGTACGCATGATAGTGGGGAAGGGTGGCTTACGCGAGTCATCGGCAGCGGCATTTACAAAGCATGGCGGTGTCTACCTTGCGATCATTGGTGGCACAGCCGCTTTAGAGACCACCTGGATTGATCAGATTGAAGATGTGGATCTCGATGATCTCAATCCAGAGTCACTCTGGAAGTTCCAGATAAATCAGTTTGGCCCACTCTTGGTAGCAATGGATAGCCACGGTGGCAGTATTTATCAAGATGTAAAGGCTGAGGTAGCGACTAATAAAGCAGCAGTTCTAAAACGTTTAGGGATTATGTAGCCATGACAAATATTCAAACACTGCAAACCGATATTTTGGTTTTAGGCTCGGGCGGTGCAGGACTCTTTGCAGCCTTGCATGCACATCAAGCCAATCCCGATCTACACATCACGATTGCCGTAAAAGGACTATTGGGTAAATGCGGGTGTACGCGCATGGTACAGGGTGGCTATAACGTCGCCTTGGCAGAAGGAGATTCGGTTGAGCGTCATTTCATGGATACGATTGAAGGCGGCAAGTGGTTATCAGATCAAGAGTTAGCCTGGACCTTGGTGACCAAATCGGTTGAACGTATTCGTGAGCTCGAGAATGAGCTCGGATGTTTCTTTGATCGCAACCCAGATGGCACAATTCATCAAAAGGCATTTGCTGGACAGACCTTTGATCGCACTGTCCACAAAGGTGACCTCACTGGGATTGAGATTATTAATCGCCTCGCTGAGCAAGTATGGGCCAGAGGGATTCATCGCCTGGAAGAACACCGCGCCATTGAGTTAATTAAAAGCAAGGATGGCAAAGCACTT
>RFQL01000270.1 GCA_009924985.1 Burkholderiaceae bacterium
TGTCTTAGATAGCGTTCGCGATGAGTCAACCCGTGGCGCTCCTGTCCGCCTCGTCTTTGAACCAAAGAGCAAGAACATTGAGCAACATGAGTTTGTCACACTGCTCTTGGCACACACCTCCTTAGAATCCAACGCCTCGATTAATCTCGTGATGATTGGGAACGATGGCCGACCCCGACAAAAGGGCCTCAAGGAGATCTTGAGCGAGTGGATTGAATTCAGAGTAGTGACCGTCACCCGTCGCACAGCGTATCGCCTTGGCAAGGTCAAAGATCGTATGCACATTCTGGAAGGACGCAAGATCGTCTTCCTCAATATCGACAAGGTAATTAAGTTGATTCGGAATAGCGACGAGCCCAAGCCTGATCTGATGAAGGCCTTTAAGTTGAGCGAGCGCCAAGCCGAAGATATTTTGGAGATTCGTCTGCGTCAGCTCGCAAGATTAGAGGGCATCAAGATCGAGCAAGAACTCAAAGAACTCAAAGGTCAGAAAGCGGAGTTGGATGAACTTCTTAATAATGAGTCATCCCTACGGAAGCACATCATTAAAGGGATTGAGGCCGATGCGAAGGACTTTGGTGATCAGCGCCGCACCCTGATGAAGCAAGACGAGCGCGCAGTGGCAGAGGTCAAGGTGATTGATGAGCCAGTTACGGTCATCGTATCGCAAAAAGGATGGGTGCGCGTTCGCCAAGGTCATGAGCATGAGTCTCAACAGTTCACCTTCAAGGCAGGCGATGCTCTGTATGACACCTTTGAGTGCCGCACCGTCGATCAGATGCTGGGCTTTGGTACCGATGGCCGGGTTTATACCGTTCCGGTGAGTGATTTACCAGGAGCGCGCGGTGATGGCTCGCCATTAACGAGCTTTGTAAATCTTGCTCCTGGATCACAAATGGTCGCTTATTACGCAGGACATGCCGATGATCTTGTCTTGATCTCGACCAAGGGTGGCAATGGCTTCCTTGCGAATGTAGCGGATATGGTTACCAGAAATAAAGCCGGTAAGTCTTTTGTGGG
>RFQL01000028.1 GCA_009924985.1 Burkholderiaceae bacterium
CGTATTACCGCGGCTGCTGGCACGTAGTTAGCCGGTGCTTATTCTTCAGGTACCGTCATTCGCAGTCTGTGTTAGAGCTGCTGTTTCTTCCCTGACAAAAGAGCTTTACAACCCGAAGGCCTTCTTCACTCACGCGGCCCCCATTGTCCAAAATTCCCCACTGCTGCCTCCCGTAGGAGTCTGGGCCGTGTCTCAGTCCCAGTGTGGCTGATCGTCCTCTCAGACCAGCTACTGATCATCGCCTTGGTGAGCTTTTACCTCACCAACAAGCTAATCAGACATCGGCCGCTCTAATCGCGCGAGGCCTTACGGTCCCCCGCTTTCCCCCTCAGGGCGTATGCGGTATTAGCGCAACTTTCGCTGCGTTATCCCCCACGATAAGGTACGTTCCGATGTATTACTCACCCGTTCGCCACTCGCCACCAGGTGCAAGCACCCGTGCTGCCGTTCGACTTGCATGTGTAAGGCATGCCGCCAGCGTTCAATCTGAGCCAGGATCAAACTCTTCAGTTTAATTCCTGTGAACCTTGCGGTTCGTCGCACTCATTCAAGAAATTGACTTGGTAATAAAACCAAATCTTTTTAACTGTCTATGAGTACTGTTTATTTACATCTGTCCCGAAGGACTGGATGCCTTTACTCAGTACCCACAATTATCGGTTGACTAATTTTTAAAGAAGGCTGATCCAAAAACTACAAAAAATCAGCGAAGTCTATGACTATGACATACCCTTAGATATATGTCAACACCTTCTCTCGGTTATTTCATTACTTTCTTACAAAAAAGTAAGTGCATTTTGTAAGGTTTTTGTAAAATCAAGGACTTATGGATGTAGGGTTCTGCGACATCTAAAAGCCTGAAAGTCATTGCTCCATAAAGTAAGTGTAAACCCTTAGTTTTGAGAACCGATTTCTATTTTTTTTCCTCCCCGTCTCTAAAAAAACTTTTCCCTAGACCAAAGAGGGTGAAAGTTTGCTTAGTTTGACGTCGGATTAGTGTCCGGCTGGGATGTTCTAGCCTTACCCTCTTTTTCTAGGCGCTGCTTTTCTGCCTCAGAAATAATGTCAAAAAAGGCAAAAACTTGTCTTACCCCATTTACTTTGCTAACTATTTGTTTGGCTTTATCCGCCTCTTCTTGGCTTAGCATCCCCATCAAATAAACTCGTCCGCCCTCCACCGATATATTCATCGAATTTGAGGGAATGTCCGCGGTAAAGACAAGCTGTGACTTAATCCTCGAGGCTAGATAAGAGTCACTAGCCCGTGCACCGAACGTGCTGTTAGGTCCAATAATGATTTCATTAAACAACGAGCGCACATTTTTCATTACCTTTACATCAGCGCTTGCTTGATTTTTTATGGACTCTTCTTTTGCTTCGCCAATTAACAACACTTTTTGATTAAACGATACGACCACAATATGGGCGTTATCACCAAATTTTCTTGAAAGCTGGCTATTTGCCTCAAGCTCAATTCCCAAGTCGATGGCCTGAACAGCTGGCGTTCTTCGATCGGCCAAAATAGTTGCGCCGCCAACCATCCCTCCAACAATAAACACTCCGCAAGCCGTAAGTTGGGTAACGATGAGCGCGAGACATACAGCATTAATCCATCGGAGCATTTTTATTCCTCATCAAATAAAACATGATCAACTCCATCACAGAGGCAATGCAACAATAATAAATGTGTCTCTTGAATGCGCGCTGTGCGAGAAGCGGGAACGCACAAATGAACATCGTCTCCACTTAATAAGCTGGCCATCTTTCCTCCGCCATTACCCGTCAACGCAATAATGTGAATACCTATTTTTTTTGCCGCCTCAATCGCTTTAATCACATTCTTAGAATTGCCAGATGTGGAAATCGCTATCAAAATATCGTTTACCCGTCCGATACCACGAACCTGTTTACTAAATACATCCTCGTAGCTGTAATCATTCCCAATGGCAGTTAAGATCGAGGTGTCGGTAGTTAATGCAAGTGCCGCTAATTCGCGACGTTCGCGTTCAAAACGCCCCATTAACTCTGCAGCAAAATGCTGGGCATCTGCAGCAGACCCGCCGTTGCCGCACACCATTACCTTGCCACCCTCATGAAGGCAGTTACTCATTAAAACTGTTGCTTTAGCCACGTGCGTTGGCAATAGAATTGAACCTTCTTGCTTTACAGAAATACTATCTGCAAAATGTTGCTCTGCTCTAGCCGTAAGCCGATCGATTGATTTCATTTTCATATGACTATTATGCTCTGATTAGGCCAGTTTTATCTCTAAAGTAGATGGTGTTCTTTCCCCATATTTATAGGGATAATCAATTTTATAAGGCTTTATTTCTCCATGGACAAAACCATCCTTCATTTTCTCTCAGAGCAAGAACTTCCTAGCGCTGCGCTCTATGTGGTTGCGTCGCCGATTGGCAATTTAGGAGATATCACCCTTCGAGCCCTGCATGTTTTGAATCATGTCGATGGCATTGCCTGTGAAGATACCCGACACAGCGCTCAACTACTAAAACAATTTGATATTCGAAAGCCGCTTCTTGCCTTGCATGAGCACAATGAAATGGAGGGTGCGTCTGCCCTGATAGGTCATCTTTATATTGGTCAGCGCTGGGCTTATTTATCTGATGCTGGCACCCCAGGAATTTCTGATCCTGGAGCACGTCTTGTGATGCAAGTTATGGCGGCAGGATTTCGGGTGATTCCCATTCCTGGGGCAAGCGCACTTAGTGCTGCCTTATCGATTGCCGGATCCATCATGGTGGAATCCAATGGTCAATTCCAATTCCTTGGGTTTTTGCCAACTCAATATAAGGAGCTTGAACAAACCATCAAACAAATGATTCAAAACCCCTTGCCCACTGTGTTTTATGAAAGCCCTCACCGACTATCCAAAACATTGCTCAAATTGAGGGTGCTAGCTGGTGACGAACGGAGGGTTTTTATTGGACGGGAACTGAGTAAAAAGTTTGAGAGTGTTCATCTGCTAAAACCTAATGAGATCGAACTCTGGCTTGAAAACCCCAACAACCTCAAGGGGGAGTTTGTTGTGATGCTCAGTGGCGCCCAACAAAAAAATGTTGACTTAGGTCTTGCAGAACCCAATCAGCTGGCAGGGCTCTTGGGACAACATATGAGCAGCAAAGATATTGCCGCTACCCTAAGTGCCATGTATGGATTAAGCAAAAATGATGCCTATCAAATAGCCCTGTCGCTCAAGAACAAAGGTTAAACCTTACTTGGTGGCAGGTTTTTCTGCTGGGGCCTTTGGTTCGGAAAACTTACCGCCCGCTGAATTAGCAAGGTAGACAACCGAGCGTGCAATTTCATAATCACTAATATCGGTCGGGTTTGCGCCACCCCGCGCAGGCATCGCACCCTTGCCCTTTATGACGGAAGCATACAAAGCCTCGTAACCTTTGCCGATTCGACCGCCCCATGATGAAGCATCAGCAAACTTAGGGGCTCCGGCAGCACCAGAGTTATGGCATGAGGCGCATACGGCCTTATAAACCGCCTCACCTGTGAGCATTTCACGTGGCGCACTGGCATCTTTAAAATTTAACTGCCCTACAGGCTTAATCAGCGCCAAGGTGGACTGTTCTGAACTATTGGTATCTACTTTTTTTCCACTGCTGACATAGACAATTAGTAGAAAAATGATGATCAACGGTATAAAAAAACTTGCAATCACTGCAATAGAAAGCTGTTTTATGTTTTTAATTAAACTTCCGTGCTCTTCGCTCATAATGATTAATTGGGTTATCTAGTAAACAAATTTGACGAATTTTGATTATACCGAGTGCATTAATAAGAGAGGCACTTACAATAAGTCTATTTTGCCGAAATTGGCGCCCGTAGCTCAGTGGATAGAGTATTGGCCTCCGAAGCCAAGGGTCGCAGGTTCGATTCCTGCCGGGCGCGCCAAAATTAGGGCAGCACAGGTCCTATAACACCAAAAACCCAAAAAACCACTATTATTTGGGCTAACTTAGAAAGTAAATGTGTCAGAAATAAATAGCGCCCTCCATACTGGTCAAGCATTGGCCAACACAGCAACGCCCTTGAGCCCGGAGCTCCCACTCCCTCATCGTCGCGTAATCCGCTCTTGGCTCACACCCATGACCGAAGGACAAACACTTAAAGCAATTGCTCTTCTGACATTAGATTCAGTGTTATGGCTTGCTTGTATTGCAGCAACTGTTTACTTTGAAAACATTCTAATTAAAGTTTTATTTGGCATTGTTGCCGGTTTTATAACGGGCCGCATTTTTATTCTAGGCCATGACGCTTGCCATCAAAGCTTCACTCCATACCGCAATTTGAATAAGGTATTGGGAAGAATTGCCTTTTTACCCTCCTTGACGCCATATAGCCTGTGGGATATCGGTCACAACGTAGTCCATCATGGACAAACTAATTTAAAGGGCTTTGATTTTGTCTGGGCACCACTCGCCAAAGATGAATACGATGCACTTCCACCATGGCGTAAAGCCCTTGAGCGTCACTACCGCAGTGGTTTTGGGCCGGTTACCTATTATTTAGTTGAAATTTGGTGGAACAAAATGTTCTTCCCCAATAAAAAATATAAGCCGGCAGAACGCTCCATCTTTCTAAAAGATAATCTGTTAGTAAGCGCCTTTGCCCTCATCTGGATTGGTGCCTTGGTTGCCTCAGCAGTTAGTACTGGGCAATCCGTTACCCTCGCACTTCTTTGCGGCTTTGTTGTGCCATATTTATTTTGGAATGGGATGATTGGTTTCGTGGTGTATGTGCATCACACCCACCCTTCAGTTGCTTGGTATGACAACAAAGCCGAATGGCTTCGTGCCCAGCCCTTTGTTTCAACTACGGTTCATTTGACGTTTAATTTTTACTGGGGTGCATTAATGCACCACATCATGGAGCACACAGCTCATCATGTCGATATGAGCGTTCCGCTTTATAACTTGAAAGCAGCCCAAAATCGCCTCGAAACTCTGCTGCCAGAAAGAATTATTGTTCAGCCATTTTCTTGGAAATGGTATTTTGATACCGCAAAAACCTGCAAACTTTATGATTTCAAAGAAAAGGCTTGGTTAGACTTTGACGGCAACAAAACGTCCGATTCCGTTCAGGTTCTGTTAAGCCCCTCTAGCATTGGGGAAACGAGGTAAAATAGCGGTTTCGAGCAGATTTATCAGATTCCGTTATGACCACATCTACCACCCCAGCACCAACCCAAGATACCTCTCCCAGCCTGAAATTCTGCTCGTCTTGCAGTCGGGAAAAGCGCTTAGAGGGCGGCACCTGGATACCAACAAGTAATCGAAAGCAACGCTGGATTTGCGCTAGCTGTCTCTATAACCGGACCCATCGAACAGGTTCCGCAAAGACCTAAATCCCGCCCCATAAGGATTGCCTGAGCTTTTTAGGGCACTCTCATTTTTTCAGATCAATGTCAGTCGCCCAACGTTTTGTCATAGCAATACGTTCTCGCCATGTTGATTCAATAGGGTTGGTAATTACCAATAGAATATTTGAATGAATGATTTAGATCGGCTTTTATTTGCCAGCACGCACGAGTGGGTCAAGGTGGGTGCGGATGGAATGTATTGGGTTGGTATTAGCAATCATGCACAAGAGGCTTTAGGAGATGTGATGTTTGTACAGCTTCCAGAGCTCAGGGCTGAGGTTATTCAAGGTCAAGCATGTGCAAGCATTGAGTCCTTGAAAGCAGCAAGTGATATTCACGCTCCAATCAGCGGCACGATTGTGGAAGTGAATCAAATAGCTATCGACGCGCCTGAAACAATAAATTCTAAACCGTATGAGATATGGCTTTTTAAAATTAAGTGCAAGGGCGAGGTGTTAATTGCTTCGGAGCTTGATGCACTACTTAGCCCCGCTGCTTACGATACTACCCTCTAATATTAGATTAGTAATGGGTCGCGCTCAATAGACCAGCGCACCTTGCCCTGTTTGGTAATTCTGCCAGTGGACTGGTTACGAAGAAATTCATCGAGGGCATTGAGTTGGGTCTGCAGTTGAGTCCTGCTTTCTGCCTCAATTAACAACTGAGCACGCTCCTTACCAGCTACTTTGGCCAGAGCTTTTGGCACGGGATCAAAGCAAACCAATCGACCTTGATTGGGGCTTTTTTTTTCTAAAAATACTTTTGCCCCCGCTAGAAAATTCAAGGAATCAGCCATATGTGTTGATTGTGCATGTACCAAAGCTTGACTAACATAGGGCGGCAGGCGGCTATCTTGACGGTCTTTGAGAAGGTGTTTCATAAATCCTGCAAGATCGTAATTGCACAAATATTGGTAGACCGGATCGTTTGGATAGCGAGTCTCAATCAACATCTTGGCTTGTTCACCCCCAGAACGTCCGGCACGGCCCGCTACCTGGACCAGTTGGGCAAACAAGGTTTCAGGAGCTCGGTAGTCATTGGAATAGAGTCTCGCATCGGCATCTAATACGCATACCAATCCGATATTTTGGTAGTCATGGCCCTTACTAAGCATTTGCGTACCAACAATGATATCGGCCTCACCCTGATGAATTTTTGTAAACAATGCTTCACTTAATTTTCCAGTCCGAGCAGTATCGGCATCTACTCTTAGGACTTTTGCTTGCGGAATAATCTCTCTTATTTGCTCTTCAATTTTTTGAGTTCCCCTGCCCAAGGGAAGCAAGTCACTATCGCCACATTTTGGACACGATCGCGGTACTGATTTTGTTAAACCGCAATGATGACAACATAAAACTGGTGACCTGCGAGATCCAAGCTGCTTATGCATCACCATAAAACCCGAACAGTCAGGACACTCGGAAAGCCAATCACACGAACCGCAAGATAGTGCGGGAGCAAAGCCTCTCCGATTTACAAATATTAATGCTTGACGGCCCTCTTGAAAATTATTTTGTAGGGTCCGCTTAAAAATTCCGCTAATTACTGTGCCGCGATCTGCCTGCTGTGTTTGTATTAATTCTATTATCGGCATTTGCGCCTGATGAATGCGCTCGCTTAATTTTATTTCTTTGTAGCGCCCTTGCCCAATTGCGTGCCAGGTTTCTAATGACGGCGTTGCTGAACATAATAAAATTGGGATGCTCTCATTTTTTGCACGCCAAATTGCAAGGTCTCTAGCGGAGTAGCCTAATCCCTCCTGTTGCTTAAACGAGCTATCGTGTTCTTCATCAACCACAATAGTGGCTAAGTTTGGAATAGGGGTCAATATCGATAGGCGTGTGCCGAGAATAACCTTGGCTTTACCAGTTGTTGCCGCATACCAGGCCCTTGCTCGCTGTTTATCGCTTAAACCGCTATGTAATACTGCCATTTCTTGATTTGGCATATGGCTAGCTATTCTTCGTTCCAGTTGTGGCGTAAGATTTATTTCTGGTAAAAGAATCAATACCTGAGCATCACGATGATTACTGATGACTTGCTGAAGATAATTTAAGTAAACTGCGGTCTTTCCGCTTCCAGTAACGCCGTTCAAAAATAGAGTCTGAAACTTTTTATGGTCGGCGTCAGAAAGATGCCTCAGGGCATCTACTTGGTCTTGATTTAATTGTTCTGGGTCTATGACCTTATCATGGGAGGGTGTGATTTTTATGACGTTTAATTTGTCGATTCGAGCAACGCCTAAACCTTTTTCCCAATTGGCTGGGCTTCTCCACCATTTCGGAATGGCTGGAAGCAGGGTTTCTCCAAGGCCATAAATATAGTATCGCGAAGCAAATTCTGCGAGCTCTCTAATTTTTTTATCCAAACAAGGAAGCGGTGACAGTGTTTTTACAGCCTTTAGTTTTGCCAGCTCAATATTCGAGTGAGTGCTCACCCCCACCACAATCCCTACAAGAGAAGAGCTGCCAAATGGAAGCTCTACAAGCATGCCTAATTTTGGTGTGGTCCTTAAATGTGCTTCATTCCAGATGTAATCAAAGACATCTTTAAGAGGCTTATCCAATATCACCTGAACGATGATTTTTTCAGGACTTTTCAAATGAGTATCTACTTTTATGATCTGTGGATAACTTTGTGGATAACCCCTATATGTAGGGCCCGTAACGATAATTGCATAAAAGAGTAAATCTCAACCCAATCAGATGCTCATTATAAAAAACTAATAAAATCAATGGCTTGTAGATCTTTCAGGATTTAATGCTTTCGCTTTATCTTTAATCTCTATGAAATCGGTCTAATGGGCCATCGGTGTGCATAAGTGGCCCTTAAAACCCTTAATTTATAGGGACTTACCTTATTTAGCTTGGTTTTCTCAGTTGTGCAGAATGCTCCGAAACGGCCTTAGCCAAAACTGTAACCGCTTCTGGATTAGTAAATTGAGATATTCCATGGCCCAAATTAAAAATGTGGCCATCCAATGGATGAAGTCCGGGCTTTAAGGGCGGGGCGCTTCCTAAAGAATCTAGAATACAAAATGCTTCTTGCGTAATTTGTTCGGGTTTTGCGAAAAGGGCGATGGGATCAAAGTTTCCCTGTAGAGCCAAGGGTTTATTTTTTGATGCCAATAGGGTTCTAGCCTTGGCAATCGACATGGTCCAATCAAGGCCAATCACATCGGCGCCGGAGTCAGCCATGTCTTCTAACCATAGGCCGCCGCCCTTGGTAAAAATAATAATAGGAACTTTTTGACCATTCACTTCTCGTGGAAGTTGATCAATTACGCTGCGCATGCTGGCCAAAGAAATTCGTTGATACCAGCCGTCTGGTAACAGTCCACCCCAAGTATCAAAAATCATCAGGGCTTGGGCTCCCGAACGCAGTTGTTCATTTAAATATGCAGCCACTGATTGAGCATTGATATCTAATACATGTTTTAGTAAATCAGGGCGATTAAACATCATCGTTTTGGCATGCCTAAAGTCATCGGAGCTTGAGCCATCAATCATGTAGCAGGCTAGAGTCCATGGGCTTCCAGAAAACCCGATGAGCGGCACCCGTTGTTTACTATCCTGTACTAATGCCTGGCGTATTTGCGCAACTGCATCGAATACATACTGAAGTTGTTGCAAATCTGCCGGCCTTAGTTTTTTTACTTCGTCTTCATTGCGTAATGGGTGCTGAAAACTAGGGCCCTCTCCCGCCGCAAACTGTAATCCCAAACCCATGGCGTCTGGGATTGTCAAAATATCAGAGAATAAAATAGCCGCATCTAAAGGATAACGATCCAAAGGCTGCAATGTAACCTCTGTGGCATAAGCGGGATTCTTGGCAAGACCTAAAAAACTACCTGCCTTAGCGCGCGTTGCGTTGTATTCAGGTAAATAGCGCCCTGCTTGGCGCATTAGCCACAGCGGTGTCCGATCAGTTTTTTCGCCTAAACAGGCTTTTAAGAAGCGGTCGTTAACTAGCAATTAAATACTTATTTTTTTCGGCGAAAACGGGATATTGCCGCCAACTGTGCAGCGGCCATTGCAAACTCCGATTGCGCGTGAGCAATATCAAAGTCGCCGGCACGATTTTGCATTGCCTCTTCTGCACGTTTTTTTGCTTCAATGGCTTTTGCCTCATCAAGATCATGGCCACGAATTGCAGTATCTGCCAAAACAATTACGCAGTCTGGCTGAATCTCTAGATACCCTCCAGCAACGAATACGAGCTCTTCATCGCCATCGGGCTTTTCAATGCGAACGGTGCCTGGCCGTATCCGTGTAATCAACGGAGTATGGCCATGCAATATACCAAGCTCACCAGATTCTCCTGGTAAAGCGACAAATTTTGCCTCGCCACTAAAAATTGACTGCTCTGCACTTACAACGTCAACACGGATTGTTGCCATTACAGTTTTTTCGCCTTTTCAATTGCCTCATCAATCGAGCCAACCATGTAAAAGGCCTGCTCAGGAAGATGATCCAACTCTCCACTAATAATCATCTTAAATCCACGAATAGTTTCTTTAAGCGGTACATATTTACCAGGAGAGCCTGTAAACACTTCAGCTACATGGAAAGGCTGTGATAAGAAACGCTGTATTTTGCGAGCACGTGCCACGGCCAATTTATCATCAGGAGACAACTCATCCATACCTAAAATCGCAATAATGTCGCGCAGTTCTTTATACTTTTGCAATGTAATCTGTACACCACGAGCAACCTCATAATGCTCCGTACCTACCACCTGTGGATCGAGCTGACGGCTCGTAGAGTCTAAGGGATCCACTGCTGGGTAAATACCGAGCGCAGCCACATCACGCGATAGAACAACTGTGGAGTCTAAGTGCGCAAAAGTAGTAGCTGGCGAGGGATCGGTCAAGTCATCGGCTGGAACATAAACTGCCTGTATCGACGTGATAGACCCAGTCTTTGTTGACGTGATGCGTTCTTGCAACTTACCCATTTCTTCCGCCAAGGTTGGCTGATATCCAACAGATGATGGCATGCGGCCAAGCAAAGCAGACACTTCAGTACCCGCAAGCGTATAGCGATAAATATTATCGACGAAGAATAAAATGTCGCGCCCTTCATCGCGGAACGCCTCGGCCATTGTTAAGCCTGTCAAGGCAACTCGTAAACGGTTTCCAGGCGGCTCATTCATCTGACCAAATACCATGGCCACCTTATCGATAACGTTAGACTCTTTCATCTCATGATAAAAGTCATTACCTTCACGAGTGCGCTCTCCAACGCCAGCAAATACTGACAAACCGGAATGTTGTTTAGCAATGTTATTGATGAGCTCCATCATATTGACCGTCTTGCCCACACCCGCACCACCGAACAGACCAACCTTACCGCCCTTAGCAAATGGGCAGACCAAATCGATCACCTTAATGCCTGTTTCTAACAAATCAACTGATGGAGAAAGCTCATCAAATTTTGGGGCAAGCTGATGTATGGCTCGACGATCTTGGGTTGCTATCGGCCCAGCATCATCAATGGGTCTCCCAAGCACATCCATAATTCGACCCAAGGTCGCGGGGCCCACCGGGACAATGATACCGGCACCGCTTGCTTTAACTTCCATGCCGCGGCGCAATCCATCACTGGAGCCCATTGCAATTGCACGAACCACACCGTCTCCAATTTGCTGTTGGACCTCAAAAGTTAAGCCTTTTTCTGCAAACGAGGCTTCCTTGCTTTCCACCAGCGTCAAAGCATCATAAATGTTGGGCATTTCATTTCGTGGAAATTTAATATCTACCACCGCACCAATACATTGAACGATATTTCCGTTGCTCATTATATTTCTCCGCTATTTAAACTTTAAATTTTTGCAAACTAAACCGCTGCAGCTCCAGCCACAATTTCTGATAACTCTTTAGTAATCGCCGCCTGTCTAGTTTTGTTATAAATCAACTGCAGCTCACCAATAACGTTTTTCGCATTATCTGATGCGGCTTTCATTGCTACCATTCGGGCCGATTGCTCAGAAGCCATATTCTCTGCCACAGCTTGATAAATCAGAGCTTCTACGTAACGCTTTAATAGTCCATTTAAAACCGATTCGGCATCAGGCTCGTAAATGTAATCCCAGCCATGACCGCCGCTTCCTTCCTGATTTAATTCAGAGGATTGAAGGGGCAAGAGTTGTTCTAAAACCGGCTCTTGTTTCATCGTGTTAATAAAGCGCGTATAAGCTAAATAGACCGCATCCACCTCACCACGTTCGAATGCGCTTAATTGAGCCGAAATTGCCCCAATCAGTGCATCCATGTGAGGGGTGTCGCCTAAATGCACGGACTGAGATAAGAGCTTAGCCTTAGCTCGATTCAAAAACTGCAAACCTTTTGAGCCAATGGCAGTAAATTCAATAGAAACATCCTTGTCTTTAAACTCTCGCACCTGATTGGTAATTAAGCGCAGAACGTTAGTGTTTAAGCCGCCACATAATCCCTTATCCGTGCTAACTAAAATCACGCCGGCCTTTTTAAGAGCACGCACCACCATGTAGGCCGGTCGGTACTCTGGATTTGCTTTTGCTAGATGCGCAGCAATCGCTTTAATTTTTTCCGAATAGGGTCTTGCTGAGCGCATACGCTCTTGTGCACGACGCATTTTCGATGCGGCCACCATTTCCATGGCTTTCGTGATCTTGCGTGTATTTTGAACGCTCTTGATCTTGCTGCGTATTTCTTTTGTGCCTGCCATGATTGCCTAAATTAGAAAGAGCCCGAGCGCTTAAAGTCTTCAATCGCCGCACGTAATGCCGATTCATCATCTTTGCTTAAATCTTTCGTGTCCTCAATACGACCAACTAAATCTGCGTACTTTGACTTCAGGTGCTCATGTAAGCCTTTTTCAAAAGGCAAAATCTGTTTAATTTCCAGATCATCAAAGAAGCCGTTGTTCACTGCATATAGTGAGGCAGCTAATTGCCAAACCTGCATCGGGTTGTATTGTGGCTGCTTTAATAGTTCAGTCACCCGCTTACCGCGTTCCAACTGCTTGCGCGTTGCTTCGTCAAGGTCGGATGCGAACTGCGCAAAGGCTGCGAGCTCACGATACTGAGCTAAGTCAGTACGAATACCACCAGAAAGCTTCTTAATTACTTTTGTTTGGGCTGCTCCACCAACGCGTGAGACCGAGATACCGGCGTTAATTGCTGGGCGTACGCCCGCATTAAATAAGTCGGTTTCAAGGAAGATCTGTCCATCAGTAATCGAAATTACGTTTGTTGGCACGAATGCGGATACGTCTCCGGCCTGCGTCTCAATTACTGGCAAGGCTGTTAATGATCCGGTTTTACCCTTTACTGCACCATTCGTAAATTTTTCAACGTAATCGGCATTGACTCGAGCGGCACGCTCAAGAAGTCGTGAGTGTAAATAAAATACGTCGCCAGGATATGCTTCGCGACCTGGTGGCCGGCGCAGCAACAAGGAGATTTGACGATATGCAACCGCTTGTTTGGTTAAATCATCATAAATAATCAGAGCGTCCTCTCCGCGATCGCGGAAGTATTCTCCCATCGTACAACCTGCGTAAGCAGACAAATACTGCATTGCCGCTGATTCCGATGCGCTAGCAGCAACCACAATGGTGTATTCCATTGCGCCAAGCTCTGTTAATTTACGAACTACGTTAGCAATGGTGGAAGCTTTTTGACCGATTGCCACATAAATACAGTAAACGCCCTTACCCTTTTGATTGATGATGGCATCAACGGCCACCGCAGTCTTACCAGTTTGACGGTCGCCAATAATTAATTCACGCTGACCTCGTCCAATAGGAACCATTGAGTCAATCGCCTTAAGTCCAGTCTGCACAGGCTGACTAACCGACTGGCGCGCAATAACACCAGGTGCAACTTTTTCAATAAAGTCAGTAAGTTTGCTGTTGATTGGTCCTTTGCCATCAATCGGCTGCCCGAGGGCATCAACAACACGGCCCAACAGTTCGGGACCTACAGGAACTTCCAAAATACGTCCCGTACATTTAACGGGGTCGCCTTCTTTAATGTGGGTGTACTCACCGAGCACCACAGCACCAACAGAGTCTCGCTCTAAGTTAAGAGCAAGTCCAATGGTATTGCCTGGGAACTCCAGCATCTCGCCCTGCATAACACCCGACAATCCATAAACTCGGCAAATACCATCGGTCACTGAAATAACAGTGCCCTCATTGCGAATTTTTGAATCAACGCCTAATTCGTTAATTCGACTTTTGATCAGCTCGCTGATTTCGGAAGGGTTCAGTTGCATCAATTACTCCTAGATATAAATCGTATGTTCTTAATTAATCGTTACGCGCTTAAATTGATTTGCATTTGCACCAAACGGGTTTTAATCGAGCTATCCAAAACCTCGTCGCCTACTTGTACGCGAACGCCACCAATCAGCTCTGGGTCAACCACGACCGTCGGGCGCAGCTCTTTTCCACCAAATCGTTTTTTCAAACTTGCTAATAATTCAGTTAAAGCTCCGCCCTCCATCGGAAATGCGGATGTAATGATTGCCTCTGCTGCTCCCTCGCTCTGATTTTTCATAGTAATAAATTGCTTTGCAATTTCTGGCAATACTACTAAGCGGTGGTTATTGGCTAACAAATTTAAGAAGCTAGCGAGGCCTTGATCAGGCTTCGACTGAAGAAGACCTTCAATTAATTTGAACAGGTCATTTGAACTTAATTTTGGGTTATTGGCCAACGCAATCAATTCGGCATTCTCAAACAATGCCGCTAAGTTTTCTAATTGATTTGCCCAAGCACTCAGATCAACAGGCTTAGCGCTTGCAAATAAGGCCTCGGCATAAGGCCGAGCAATTGTGGCAATATCAGCCATTTATAGTTCTGCCTTTAATTGGTCCAATAGGGCCGCATGTGCTTTGGGGTCAACCTCACGACGCAAGATTTGCTCTGCGCCTTTGACCGCTAGGCCTGCAACTTGATTGCGCAACTCATCCCGTGCCTTGCCAACCTGTTGCTCAGCATCGGTTTTTGCTTGGGCAATAATTCGCGCGGCTTCTGCCTGCGCATTTGCCTTAATTTCATCAGCGGCGATTTGCGCTCTTTTTTCAGCCTCTGCTACACGTTGCACACCTTCTTGGCGGGCAGATGCCATAGCTAACTCTGCATTTTTGGTGGCATTCTCAAGATCCATCTTGCCACGTTCGGCCGCCGCCAAACCGTCCGCAACTTTAGCGGAGCGCTCATCTAGCGCTTTCACTAAAGGTGGCCATACAAAATGCGCAACGACCCACCATAAGATGAAGAAAACGATCATTTGCGCGAATAAGGTCGCGTTAAGATTCACGATGTTCCTTTCAAAACATTTTGTAGTTAAAGGCCACCACTGTGGCTCAAAACAAAATTACTTAATAACGGCGAGCAGTGGGTTTGCAAAAGCAAACAACATCGCAACACCAACACCGATCAAGAAGGCAGCGTCAATTAAGCCAGCCAACAGAAACATTTTGGTTTGCAATTCATTCATTAACTCAGGCTGGCGAGCCGCACCTTCGATAAATTTTCCACCCATAAGGCCAATTCCCAAGCAGGCGCCAAGGGCGCCAAGACCAATGATGAGACCAATACCAATTGCAGTGAGGCCTTGAATATTTGCTAAAAATGCTTGCATGTTGACTCCTAAGTAATAAAAGCGGTGTTAAAGAATAAAAACGGCTAATTAATGATGACTGTGCGCCTGTCCAATGTAGACCAAGGTCAACATCATAAAAATAAAGGCTTGCAACAAAATAACAAGAATGTGGAATATTGCCCATGCCGATCCTGCGATCACATGTCCAACCAATCCAAGCACGCTAAGGTCCAAACTAAAAGTCCAGATACTTCCGAGCAGGGCGATCAACAAAAAGATTAATTCTCCTGCATACATGTTTCCAAAAAGTCGCATCCCAAGGGATACTCCCTTTGCAATATATTCAATGATGTTTAAAACTAAATTGAAGGGTGCTAAATACCATTTTGCACCGAAGGGGGCAGATAGAAGCTCGTGCGCAAAGCCGCCGACGCCCTTGATCTTAAAGCTGTAAAAGAAAACAAGTATCAAAACGGCAAAAGACATTCCTAAGGTTGCATTTAAATCTGTCGTTGGCACTATTTTGTGATGAGGAACATGAACGCCAAAGTTTTCCAAGAAGTGATTAACACCCACGGCCCAGTCAACGGGAACAAGATCGAGGGTATTTAATAAAATAATCCAACAAAATACAAAGAGCGCTAAGGGTGCAATATAGCTTCTATCGCCGTGCACAATACTTTTGGATTGTGTATCAACCATTTCTACAAGCATTTCAACCAAGGCCTGAAAACGACCTGGCACACCAGGCGTTGCTCGTCTTGCAGCGATTAGCAGAAAGCCAACAGTAATAAGACCCATTAAAAGAGTCCAAAACAACGTGTCTAGATTAATGACGCTGAAATCAATAATGGAAGTTTGTGCACCGCCAATATTGTTAAGATTTTGCAAGTGTTCTGCAATATATGCGGTTGGTGTTAAGGGCTCACTTGGAGCTCCGTGCGCTGCGCTTGCCATTTTTTAAGCAATTCCTTTAGTACACAATATAAACACTAATCATCGCCAAAACCACGCAAGCCAATAGCACTTTAGCGTGATAACGTAAGTGACCAGCAACGGTATCCACTTCAAATCTGGATAATTAAAAGCTACCCATACAAACATGGCAATTGTTAAGGCAATCTTTATAAATTCACCAGAAACAATTGCAGCCAACAAATTGCCCGGGGTTTGGTTTTTCATTTGCTTTGCCACCTCAAGTCGCATGGCAAAAAGCGCTGCTGGAAAAACCCCGGTCAATCCTCCCCAAAGAGCCGAATAAGTATAAAGGCTAAATCCTATGGGGTCTCCAAAAAAGGACCAGCACAGCGCGCTCAATATTGTCACAACTATTTGCGCGCCGATGACCGCCCACGGCGAAAAGGTAAAAAATACCTTTTTTTTAGCCCGCCGCAGGGCTTCCATCTCTTCCTTGCTATAGGTCCGATAAGCCAACTGCTGCTCATCTAACTCATCCCAAGCGTGCGCTGAATGATCTTTTTTGAGTATCAATTTAGCTTACACATTCTATTATTTTGCCCCATCAAGATCAATTGTTTTAGGTGCTTTTATTACTTAATTTGATTCAATGCCCAGTTTTTTCATAAGGGAATCAAGCTCATCAAATTGACTGAAATAAAACCGTAACTCTCCGCCTTTGCCCTTGTTTTTAAACTCCACCTCTAAACCAACAATATCAGCCATATTCTGTGCCAGGCGCCTAAGGTCTTGATTCTGCAGGTCGGCCTTGCCAGTGCCCTTTGGTGGCCTTTTCTTTGATAAATCGCCGGAAACCAAGGTTGCTGAAGCTGCCATGCGCTCAGCCTCACGTACCGAAAGGCCTTGCACCACAATTTTTTGTGCCAGAGCGACTTGGCTTGAGCCCGGCAAGCTTAATAGGGCTCGAGCATGCCCCATGTCGAGCTCGCCAGCCATTAGCATTGCTTGCACAGCCTTTGCTAACTGAGAAAGGCGCAATAAGTTACTAATCGCACTTCTCGACTTTCCAACTGCTTTAGCGGCCTGTTCGTGAGTAAAACCAAACTCCTCAATGAGGCGCGCTAGTCCGCGCGACTCTTCAAGCGGATTAAGGTCTTCGCGTTGCATATTCTCAATCAGTGCCATCGCCGCGGCGGCCTGATCATCCACGTCTACAATGCGAACGGGTATCTCTTTAAGGCCAGCGATGCTCGCAGCCCTGAAACGCCGCTCACCCGCAATAATTTCATAGCGGCCCGTTCCTAAACCACGAACCAGCAAGGGCTGGATGACTCCTCGCTCCCGAATGCTGTCAGCCAATTCTCGTAATGGCGTGTCGTCCATTTTTTGTCTTGGCTGATACTTGCCTGCTTGCAATAAATTGAGTGGCAAGGTGTTCTTGGCGCCCTCTCCAAAATCACCCGCTGCGGCTTTATTCGAGTCACCAAGGAGGGCGTCTAAACCCCTTCCCAAACCTTTTTTCTTATTTATGCTCATTTTCTTCCTACAGTGTCTTTATACGCTCAACCATTTCACCGCCAAATTGAATATAGGCTTGGGCTCCACGTGCTGATTGATCAAAAATAACCCCGGGCAAACCAAATGATGGCGCCTCTGCTAAACGAACATTTCTGGGGATAATTGTCTTAAATACTTTGTCGCCAAAATGTTTCAAGAGCTGCTCTGATACCTGTTGCTGCAATGTGACGCGAGCGTCAAACATAACCCTCAAGAGGCCGATTATCTTTAGCCCAGGATTTAAATTGGCATGCACCTGTTTAATTGTATTAACCAAGTCTGACAGGCCTTCAAGGGCAAAGTATTCGCACTGCATGGGCACCACCACGCCGTCGGCTGCACAAAGGCCATTAAGAGTCAGCAAAGACAAAGCCGGTGGGCAATCAATCAGAATGAAATCGAACTGTTCTTGAATTTCTTTTAAGGCCAATTTAAGCCTCATCTCGCGATTATCCAAATCAACCAACTCTACCTCTGCGCCAGCTAAATCGCGATTTGCAGGCAATACCGAATAGCCCGCTGATGATGCGTGCAAAAGGGCTTGCGACGCTGACGCACTACCAATTAACACTTGGTAAACACTGTTTTCTAATTCAGCCTTATTAACCCCTGACCCCATCGTTGCGTTACCCTGAGGATCAAGATCAACCAAAAGAACCCTTTGTTTTTGTGCAACCAACCCAGCAGCAAGATTGACTGCCGTAGTTGTTTTACCAACACCACCCTTTTGATTTGCGATACAAAATATCTTTGCCATTTTTACTTTTTATTTAGTTTGAAAAATCAATAAACGTCGGTCTAATTTTTGTCCTGGCAGAGCAGTGACGCACTCTTCCAGAAGTCTCCATTCATCTTTGGAGACCTCTGCAATTTCTTCATCGCTACGCTGGCTCTTCATCGCAAATACCAGACCCGATGGCTTTAGCAGAGGTCGGGCCAGCTCCAATAATCTCCTTAGGCGCGTAAATGCGCGCGCTGTTACTGCATCAAACTCTCCTGCCATTTCTTGGGCAACATCCTCAACGCGCTTTGCCATAACGCTCACATTTGCCATATGAAGCGCGCCACGCACATGCTGTAAAAAAGCCGCCTTCTTTTTACTTGCTTCGACCAAATGAAAGCTCCACTGGGTCTGCAATATCGCAAGTGGAATCCCTGGAAGGCCGCCACCCGACCCCATATCGGCAATCCGTCGAGGCGCCACTTCTAGGTCTAAAGTTTTATCCAAATAACGCATTAGTATCGGAAAAATTATAATAGAATCAATTAGATGCAAATTAATAGCTGCATCGGTATCTTCAATTGCGGTCAAATTATGCACGCGGTTCCAGCGCAAGAGCTCGTTCAAAAAGTAGTCCATGGCCTTAATTTGTTCAGAGCTCAAGCCTTGGTCGGTGAGACTTCTTTCCAAGCTCAAGACCGTCATGAAACTACCTGTGTTTTACCAATGCCCTTCTTAAGATGAACCAATAACAAAGAAATGGCGGCAGGAGTGAGTCCAGAAATTCTCGAGGCCTCCCCTAAAGTTTGAGGCTGATGGTCATTGAGCTTTTGCCAAACCTCCACAGATAGGCCCTTTACCAGAGAATAATCTAAGTGGGTCGGCAAGGAGAGGTTTTCATAGTGCTCATGTCGCTCAATTTCAGTTTTCTGTCTTTCAATATAGCCTTGGTATTTAATTGATATTTCTACCTGATCTAGGGCCTGTTTTTGCAACTGAGCATCCAATATTAATGGGGTCCCCTCCGCCAAAAGACTATCAGCCTTCATAAGCTCTCGATAGGATACCCCTGGACGACGCAAGACCTCCGCAAGGGTGCTTTCATGGGATAGGGCTTGGCCAAGAAGCGAGATCAGCGCTGGTGCTGCAGCATGCCGAGGGCCAACACGATACTCGTTAAGACGCGCTGTTTCACGTGAAACATAATCCTGTTTTTTCTGAAAAAATTCCCACTGCGGATCGCCTACCAAGCCCATCAAGCGCCCTTGCTCCGTAAGGCGGGCGTCCGCGTTATCTTCCCGAAGGCTGAGGCGATACTCTGCGCGACTCGTAAACATACGATAAGGCTCCTGGGCCCCCCGGGTAATTAAGTCGTCAACCAGCACGCCCAAATATGATTCGCTGCGTTTGGGAAGCCATGGCTCTTGTTCCTTGGCGGCAAGTGCCGCATTAATTCCCGCCAAAAGTCCCTGAGCAGCCGCCTCCTCATATCCAGTGGTGCCATTAATCTGACCGGCAAAATAAAGCCCTGCTATTGCCTTCGTTTCTAGGCTATGCTTAAGCCGTCTAGGATCAAAGTAATCATATTCAATCGCATAGCCCGGCCGCACGATCTCAGCCAACTCAAGGCCTCGAATACTGTGAACTAAATCTAACTGAACATCAAATGGCAAGCTGGTTGAGATGCCATTCGGGTAAAACTCATTGGTCGTCAAACTTTCTGGCTCCAAAAAAATCTGATGGCTATCTTTTGCCGAAAATCGATGGATTTTGTCCTCAATCGAAGGGCAATAACGCGGGCCGACCCCCTCAATAAGTCCTGTGTACATAGGAGATCGGTCGAGCCCCCCACGAATGATGTCGTGCGTTTTTGCATTGGTATGGGTAATCCAGCATGGCACTTGCCTCGGGTGCTGCTCAGGTCGGCCCATATAGGAAAAACAGGGAACAGGGTCTAAGTCCCCCGGCTGCTCGCTCATCACCAAAAAATTAATGGTTCGCCCATCAATGCGCGGTGGCGTCCCTGTTTTAAGTCGCCCCTGCGGTAAGGCAAGCTCCTTAAGCCTAGCAGACAGGGTCATTGCCGCGGGGTCTCCGGCGCGCCCGCCACTGTAGTTCATTAATCCAACATGGATCTTTCCATCCAAGAATGTGCCGGCAGTTAATACTACGGCTTGCGCCCTAAACTCAAGGCCGCCTTGGGTTTTAACGCCAAAAACCCGATCGCCCTGGACAATTAAGTCGTCTACTGCCGCCTGAAACAAGCTTAAGTTTTTTTGATTTTCAAGACGCCGCCGTATCGCAGCCTTGTATAAGAGGCGGTCGCCTTGGGCGCGCGTTGCACGAACTGCAGGCCGAGCGCGATCCCCGCGGTGCGCATGGCGATGTCGTGGATGTCGATGCGGAAGGGTGGCGTGATCCCCGACATGTTCGCCAGCGCCTGGTTCGATTCAATGCCGACCCCAAAGAGCACGAAGGTGGCCCAGAAGGCGTTGCGTAGATTACGCGAGAAGATCACCGACATGAAGAGCATGTAGGTCGCGCCGATCATCAGCTGATCGGGGATCCATGTGGTGGCCAGGAGTGCACTGTCAAACTGCAGGAGTGGAATCAGGCGAATCGCTTCGGTCCCCATGGCGGCACGCGTAT
>RFQL01000271.1 GCA_009924985.1 Burkholderiaceae bacterium
ACTTATACAAGACCTGCGGTAACCATAGACCAATCTCGGGGAATACATACAGCAGTACGAGAGCAATCAATTGGATACCCATGAATGGCATCATTCCTAAGAAAATCTGGTTCAGGGTCACATGAGGCGGCGCCACCCCCTTGAGGTAGAACGCCGACATTGCCACCGGCGGCGACAGGAAGGCGGTCTGCAGGTTCAGGGCGACCAACAAACCAAAGAACAATGGATTAATGCCAAAGTCATCGAGTAGAGGTACGAAGATTGGCATGAAGATCACGATGATCTCGGTCCACTCAAGTGGCCAACCCAATAATTAAGAACTGCAATGAACTCAGACCAAGGGAGAGAACCCATTTTTCTACGAGCGCCTGACCACCCAATAATGCAAAGGCGGCCGAGAATATTGATGAGCCCACAAATAACCAGCAGACCATTGCACCAGTTTTAGCAGTTAAAAACACTGAGTCTTTGATCACGGTCATGTTTAGCTGCTTATAGGCGGCCGCCAAGATAATACCGCCAATGGCACCAACAGCCGCCGCTTCGGTCGGAGTTGCCAAACCAAAGACGATAGAGCCTAAGACAAATAATATGAGTACTGCTAGTGGGAAGAAGGATCCCAATAGCATCTTGAAGATTTCTAGTCTGACCCAAGTGAGCATTAGGTAATAGATCGCCAGAACAGCTCCTAAGATTGCGGTCATGATCCAGAACCATAATGGAGCATCGACCGGCTTTGGAGGCTCAACAGCCTTTGCTGGTTCTGCGGGACCAGATGCTTTGGCAAGAGGCTTCTCATCTTCTGCGCCAGGGGGCAGGGAAAGGCCAGTACTGGGCGCATCTTTTTCTGAACCGGGAGGCTCATTTAAGCCAGTACTTGAGCCGCTGGAGTAATCGCTGCCACTGCCTGCCTCACCCATCGGAACTAGATCCATACTAATTTCTTCAACAGGCTTGGTAGCGACTTGATACACAGAGCTAGTAAAGGCGACAAACACAATTAAGGGAATTAACGCAAT
>RFQL01000029.1 GCA_009924985.1 Burkholderiaceae bacterium
GACCGGTGCAATGCTGGAACAACAAGCCGGTATCAAAATGGCTCATATTCCCTACAAAGGCACTGGACCCGCTTTACAAGATTTATTAGCCGGACAAGTTGATATTACATTTGGAACTGCACCACCCTTTATGCAACATGTGGCAACAGGAAGATTGCGTGTGCTGGCCGTAACCGGTAAAACACGGTTACCAAGCCTACCTGATGTACCAACGACTGCAGAGGTAGGCTATCCCAAAGTTGATGCGACTTCGTGGTTTGGAGTGTTTGCACCCGCCGGTGTGCCCAAGACTATTATTGATAAATTAAGTGCAGAGATCGCTAAGGTTGTGCAAAGCCCAGCATTCAAGCAAAGAGCCATTGAATTAGGCGCTACGGCTGATTATGAGAACCCCAAGCAGTTTAGTGACCATGTTGCTACGGAACTCGTTGGATGGGCAGGGGTCGTAAAGGCGGCCAAGATAGAGGCCGAGTAAACATTGACGATGAGAGTATTCATTGTTGGAGTATTGTTCTTGACCGTATTGCACGCTCAGGCAGCAAGCAGTCCATTTGACCTTTATCTTCAGGTTTACCCCAACGGCGATCAATTTCAGATTATGGCTGACTACAAAGTTGGTCTGAGCCCGTGCCAAGCAGTTGCTTATCTCAGAGATTACGAAGGTGCCAAGACCATACCTGGTATCAAAGAGTCTAAGGTAATTAGTCGCTCAGGCAATCAGGTGAAAGTTGAGCGTGTGGTTGAAGACCGTATCATGCTCATACTAATTACCATGCGTTCCGTGGTTCAGTACAAAGAGCTTACCGAACAAATTCTAGACTTTGAGCAAATCAGTGGAGACGCTAAAGTGTATAAAGGTACATGGCGATTAGATCCCGATGGTGAGGGAACACGCTTTCAGTTTCGAGCCCATGTTGAGGTCAGCACAATCGTACCTCAGCTTGTGGTCGAGTATTTCATTAAAAATCAGTTGAGCAAACGCTTTGAGGCAATGGCAGAGCATGCTACGCAACGGTTTGCACAAAAACAATTTAGCTGTAAGTAAACAAAAAGCCCGACGCGTATGCCGTCGGGCTGTACCACTCTTTTGAGTGGTTGTTGTCGCTACAGGATTTTGATGTCCTGTATTGAAGAAGGGTGCATGAATGTACCCTCATGAGAACTGGGATCGCTACCAGTGTGGATCACACACAAACTATGACACCACACTTTGATCCTATGCCTACAATTACCCTGTGTCAATGCAGATCTTCATAAAATTTATTTATCACGATACGCTCTGAATATATCGAGCTAAGTAAATGAATTTGTTTATTTATTGCAACGCAGAATAAAATCTCAATAGGTCAATAACTCAATTTTTAAATCGCGCAAATTATTTCTTAAGTCAATCAAAGCAAGGTCTTTGCTGTAGAGAGTCGCAGGCCTAATCTGAAAGGCCAGATTAATAAAGATTTGATCGTCGGGGTCCGAGCAGCGCACTGGAGCACTGTGCTCGATTGATGCTAGGGTCCCTAAGTTTTGCCAATACCGCAAAATATTGTTTTGGTCTTCTTTGCTAAGACTAAATTGTGCACGACCCAGTACATCTCTAAATTCATCTAGCATCTCACTACAAAAAAACACCAGACATCGCTTGCTTGTGATGTTGTCATGAAGAGCAGCAACCCGTGGGTCCTCAAAGACAAATAAATCCAGCAATACATTGGTATCAATAACTAGGCGCGGGGTGCTCATACCAAGTATCTTAGGGCATAAATCCAATACACTCATACCTTTATATTGCGCATTTTTCTAATGAACTACTTACTTGCTCTCTCGCGCCAGATTGATCGTATGAGTTGGACTGCCGCTAAGCTCGCAGTGCTATTGGTTCTGGTATGTGCTTTTATTTCTGTCGGTAATGCTTTATCCCGGTACTTATTTGATCTCAGCTCAAACGCATGGCTTGAGATGCAGTGGTACTTGTTTGCAGCCATTGTGATGTTGGGAGCCGCCCATTTACTGTGTACCAATGGCCATATCCGCGTAGATCTTCTCTATTTGCGCCTTCATCAACGCCAACGCATGATGCTTGATCTATTCGGTTTAGTCTTTTTTGTGATTCCATTTAGCATCATGATGGTGCTCTATGCTTGGCCATGGTTTGTAGAATCATGGTTAATTGGCGAGACCTCTGCCAATGCGGGTGGCCTCATCCGTTGGCCCGTCAAGATTTTGATGCCAATCGGCTTTGGCCTGCTCATTTTGCAATCTATTTCAGAGATTATTAAGCGTGTAGGCGCGCTACAGGGCAAGATCTCATTGGATGTGCAATATCAACGGCCTGAACAATAATGCTAGCGCTTGAGTTTATGGCCCCCGCCATGTTTGTAGCACTTGTGGTCTTTCTGATCATCGGGCTACCAGTAGCATTTTCTTTAGCGGCCCTAGGCTTGGTCTGTGGAATGATTGCGATAGAGCTAGGTATTTTTCCTGCGCAATTTATGGCCAATTTGCCGTATCGCGTATTTGGAATTCTGTCGAATGAGCTTTTACTCTCGATCCCATTTTTTACTTTGATGGGCGCTATTCTGGAGCGTAGTGGCTTAGCAGAAGATTTGCTCAATGGCTTTGCAAAACTCTTTGGAGGTTTACCAGGAGGCTTGGCCTACGCTGTCATCGTGGTGGGCGCTATTCTGGGCGCCATTACCGGAACTGTGGCCGCATCGGTGATTGCAATCGGGGTGATTGCTTTGCCAGTGATGCTACGCTATGGCTATCAGCCACGCTTAGCCACTGGTGTAGTTGCTGCTTCTGGAACGATTACCCAGGTAATCCCACCATCCCTGGTCTTGATTGTGCTGGCAGATCAGCTCGGAAAGTCAGTAGGGGACATGTATTTGGGTGCCATTGGGCCATCGATCGCTCAGATTCTAATCTTCTTATTGTTCATTTTTATCCTGTCATTGATTAAACCCAAATTAATGCCGCCTCTGCCCAAGGAGGCTAGAACACCATTCGGCTGGGACCTCATCAAGACCGTTGTGCTTGCTATCTTGCCTTCTATGGCACTCATCTTTGTGGTGCTTGGTACTATTTTCATGGGACTGGCAACGCCTACCGAAGCAGGAGCGATGGGTGTGGTCGGCGCGATGTTGCTAGCCGCATTGCATCGTCGACTTCATTGGCAGATGATGTGGCAAGGAATGCAATCCACCATGAACATCACTGTGATGGTGATCTTTATCCTAATTGGTGCCACGGTATTTACCTTGGTATTTCAGGGGGTGGATGGCGGTAAATGGATTGAAGAGTTATTCTTAGCTTTGGGGGCAGATGATGCCGTGACCTTCTTAATCATTGTGAACATCATCATCTTTGTCTTGGCATTCTTTCTTGATTTCTTTGAGATCGCCTTCATCGTGATTCCGCTATTGGCACCTATTGCGAAGGACCTTGGTATCGATCTTATTTGGTTTGGGGTGTTAATCTGCGTCAATATGCAAACCTCCTTCATGCACCCACCTTTTGGCTTTGCTCTTTTTTACCTTCGCGGTATTGCGCCACCAAGCATTAAGAGTAGCGATATTTATCTTGGAGCGATCCCTTGGCTAGGTTTACAGATCCTTTTGGTCTTGATCTTAATTTTCTATCCCGAGATTGTGACCGGTTTTTTAGATAAACCGGCTACCCAAGATATACAAGCAATCGAGATCAAGCTGGATGAGAGCGAGAGTGGGGATCAATCCAAACAGACGACCCCCGCAGACGATCCTGCTGACTACTTCAAGCGCAAGTAGATTAGAGTTTTTGTCTGGACATGAAGTTGTCGTAACTAGCTTCAGCCACCCTAAACCAAGCCTGTTGATCCCGTTGGAAGCCGCGCATTTGGGCCAACATGCGTTTAAAGGTTGGGCTCTTTGCACTAATCTCTTCGAGCAGCTCTTGATTTGCTTTAAAGCACGCATCCATGACGGATTGTGGAAATGCGCGCAAGATGGCACCGCCTTGGACCAGACGTTTTAGAGCATTTGGATTCAAGGCATCGTACTTTGCCTGCATCCAAGTATTGGCTTCTGCTGTCGCTGCTTGGATGGCCATCTTATAGGCCTCGGGCAGGGCTTCAAAGGCTTTGATGTTCACCTGAAAGGCTAAGCCTGCACCACCCTCGTTCCACCCAGGATAGTAGTAGTACTTGGCAATCTTATTCAGGCCCAATTTCTCATCATCGTAAGGAACAGTGAACTCTGCTGCATCAATCGTTCCTTTTTCGAGCGCTGAATAGATTTCACCAGCAGGCAATTGTTGTGTAACAACCCCGAGTTTGGTTAGAACTTGGCCGGCCATGCCTCCGGTTCTGAACTTTAAACCTTTGAGATCATCGACCGTCTTTATTTCTTTCTTAAACCAACCTGCCATTTGGGTACCGGTATTGCCTGCCAGAAAATTAAGGACCCCAAATTGTCTAGAAAAATCATTAAAGATCTTTTCGCCATCACCTTGGATCCACCAGGCATTAAATTGACGACTATTAAGACCAAATGGAATGCAGGTACCAAATGCCCATGCGGGATCTTTACCAATGTAATAGTAGGGGGCAGTATGATTACACTCAATCGTCCCTTTTTCGACTGCATCGAGAACCTGTAAAGCGGGTACGATTTCACCGGCAGCGTGCACGCTAATCTGAAACTTACCCCCTGTAATCTGGCCCACGCGCCGCGCAATAAGCTCCGCAGTTCCATACAGGGTATCCACACTTTTTGGAAAGCTTGAGGCACAGCGCCAGCGTACGGTGTCTGATTGCGCCAAGGCAGAGTTTGATAAAAGGGTGGCACTACCGGCTAAGGCTAGACCACCAGACTGTTTCATGAATGCGCGACGGGTCATTGATTTCTCCTAAAAAAGCAGATCACACTAAAACTATATTAACTTAATGCTGCCAGCCAATCCGCCATTGGTCTTGGTTCTTGAGGTCCTCAATCAAAACGACATAACAGCGCTTACTCATAATCGCTTCGAGTTCGACATAACCTACGGGAACAGTATTGGTTGCAAGTAAAGCAGGATCATGGACCTTACTAACCAAAAAGTGTTTCTCCTTGTTTCTGGGTTTGCAGGCAGTCCACTTCGAAAGTAATAACTTTTTAGAGATCGGATTGGGCATTAGGAGCTATTGTTACGATAATAGGTATATTACGCAAACTAAATCCTAATATCAGAAAGGCTTGGCTGCCATGAGCTTATTCATGTTGACCTGGGCAATTACTTCGCTCTCACTCTGGGCCGCTACTTATGTCTTTGAAGGCCTACAGTTTAATGACTCTGGCGCATTGATTATTTCGGCTTTAGTACTAGGGCTGGCAAATGCCATTGTGCGCCCCTTGCTCATTTTGTTTACTTTACCCCTAACGATCTTCAGTCTGGGATTGTTCCTCCTGGTGATTAATGCCTTGGTTTTAATGCTTGTCGCCGAGCTCGTGAGTGGATTTGTACTGTCAGGCTTTTGGACCGCTTTTTTTGCCAGCATCTTTATCGCAATCCTTAATGCCTTTATTGGTTCATTTTTTGCCATTCATCGCATTAAGATTGAACGTATTTAAGCAAAAGCGTCAATGGGAGACATTAAGGCATTACCCCCTTTTGTTGTTGAGGTACCGTACAGCACAGCGCCGCGCATGGTGCGCTACCAAGGCCCCTTAATTGATTTACCGGCAAGAGCTGATTATCTGTACGCAAAAAGAGTAGAGCTTGCTACCCTCGGTCATTCCCTATCTGGTCATATTGCTCATCACGATCTTGCCCCCTTAATACAGCATGCCGCACACGCTCTAAAACTAGCGAACCCCGATCAGATCCAATCGATTGAGGATCTTGCCTTGTGTCTTGAAGAAGACGTGGCTCTGATGCAAGATGGTGTATTAAGCGCCATCTGTTTTTGCTTTCCAAGTAGTTGGGTACCCACAGAACGGATTGGGATGCCCTTAGGGAAAATCCATGAGCATGTTGCCGATGGGCAAAAGTTGGTGGCTGCCAGCCCCAAAATCGCGCATGTGATGAGCGATTTAGAACAGGGTTCCTTTAGGCGTTATGTATGGACCATTACAAACAGCCCTAAATTAAGCCAGCACCCCAGCCATAAGAACCCGAACATTCCCATAACAATCGAGGATCTCTATTACCGGGTAGAGACCCAAACAACATTACCTCTACCATGCACCGCGGGTAGGTCAAGCCTCTTTTTAGTGAAGGTGGAGGTATGTCCTTTGAGTCATTTATGGAGTAATCTAGAACAACGACAAACTTTGTATGACAGTATTTTTTCGATGAGCGAAGCGGTCTTGGAATATAAAAACTTGCAGACTATCAAAACGATCTTGATGGATTCCTATCGGAAAGCCGGATGATGGAAAACTTTGGTCCCATTATCTTAATTGAAGTGGTGCTGGTCTTTGGGGGTGTTTTGCTATTTGCCTGGTGGCAACTTCGGGATCTGCGCAAAGAGCGCGAGAAGGATCAGAAAAAGAAAGATAAAGATAAAGAGTAGATCCAAGAATAAGATACTTAAAGAGTAGTTCACCCCAAGGAGTTCTCCATGAAAATCATTCGCTATTTAGTTGCAGTCATTCTTCTATCACTCATCTCATTGGGGGGCGCAGTTCAGGCACAATCTAGCAGCATTGTGGATCTCGAGTATGTCAAGGCGGCACAGCAACGCGGCGTCATTATATGGGATGTGCGCGCCAGTAATCAGTATCTTGAAGGACATATCCCTGGGGCAATCAATGTCGGCGATATTGGTACCGCTTTGCGTGACCCCAATCGGGAGGATTTTATTGATCTGGCAGAGATTAATTCAATCTTTAATAAAGCTGGGCTCGATATCAATAAAGAGATTATTGTGTATGGCTCAAGAGGCAACCCCTACGCATACTTTGGTCTGTTTACCATCAATTACTTTGGCGGCAAACAAGCCAAGGTTTTTCATGATGGTATCGATGGCTGGGCTGATGCCGGTTTATTGATTGAGAAGACGCCATCCACCCTAGCTTCTATTAATGTGAGACTGATACCCCAAGAATATTTAGTAGTTACCAATGAGCAAATGCGTAGCCTGTATAACAATCAATCTGTGCAAGTAGTAGATGCCAGAACCTTTAATGAGTTCAAAGGAAATGATGTACGCGCAATTCGGGGTGGTCATATACCCGGTGCGGTGAGTATTCCCTATGAGCAAAACTGGAAAGATCCGGCTACTGGATCAAAGCTTGCTAAAAAGGAAGTTAAAACGAATGTCGGTATGTCCCTAAAGTCCAAGGATGAGCTCAATGCTCTGTATTCCAAATTAGACCCGAATAAAGAAACCGTGGTGTATTGCCAAAGTGGTGTACGCGCCGCTGAGACCGCAATCGTTCTCCAAAATCTTGGTTATAAGAATGTCAAAATTTATGATTCCTCGTGGTTGGGGTGGGCCAGTCATTTAGCATCGCCGGTTGCGGACGAAACTTATCTCAATGTAGGAATGCTCAATGCCAGAATTGCTGCGATGCAAAATAAGATCAATGAGCTTGAGGCGACATTAAAGGCAAATAAAAATTAAGTTCTCTCTGAGCACTTGCACAACACATAGATTCGTCTAATATAAGAGCATCGTGCCAAAACCAGCGACCAAATATTTCCCTGAAGGAAATTACACCGAACTTAATTTAGTGACCCTGTCCTATGTCAGTGATGCAGCCGAAGAGTTCGGCATCTTAAGTTTGATGCAACTGGTGGATAAGGCCTCACGTCGTAATAAGGCCCTAAATGTAACGGGTGTCCTGTCCTTTGATAATGGACGTTTTGGGCAAATCTTAGAAGGGAAGCCCAAGGATGTTGAGGCAATTTGGGAGTTAATTCTGAAAGATCCCCGTCATACCAATGTAGTTTCTTTAGGGATGAAGAAAATTAATACTCGGCGCTTTGCTAATTGGTCGATGCGCTTGTGTGGCCGAGAAGAGATTGTGGCAGCCGAGCCACAGCTAAAAATATAACAAGGCCCCAACTATTTATTGAAATAGCAGGCTAGAATAAGGGCACCATCCGATAGTCGCGCCTCGACTGCATCACTCGTTTTACTCACATATACCCTCACACCTTTGCCGTCCCCAATATTATTGACATTCGTGAAGTGAGCGCTGGTGTCATCAAGTCGTTTTAAGCTGGCAATAATCGTAGGTTCACCAATACTAAATTTAGATCCAACCCAACGATCAGGACGAATAAATTCACCGTTTACCGTCTTGCCACGATAGGTTTTCATGTAGGTGCAATCTTTTTGATTAAGGATCAAGCTAGCAGGATCCTTGGGACGATCAAATAAAACAGCATGTGCGGTATTGGCAAACAGACAGCTAAAGAGGGTAGCGAATATAAAAATTAGACGCATTATCTACATGCAATAAGCCTATATCAATTAAGTAATTTGTACCGACTAACCACGAGACATTTTTTTACAACTGCTCCTTGCGACTCATTACCTTTATCCGTTCTTCAGCCCCAGCACAAGCAGTTAAAAGCACTGCCCCGCTGATCAGGGAAAGGGTAAGGGGAGTGTGTGGCCAGTTCATGTGGGTCTCTTAATGAATGATTAAAGCAAACTCATCTCCTATCGTCAAGCTTATAGTGCCCGAGAGCTTTCTATTTGCTCCATGTAAACCCTAATTTCATAAAGGGGGAAGTTTGTTCACAATGAAAAGTCTGTTAATCATTGATTCACTCCGTTTGGAACCCCATGCTAACCGTTAGCCAACTCCTGGCAGGAAAAAATCATCGTCTTGAAACCGTAGCACCTAATGAGCATGTTTTTGAGGCTCTAAAGATTATGTTTGAGAAAGATATTGGCTCTCTACTGGTTGTGGAGTTCGGTAAGTTGGCGGGGATCTTTACGGAACGTGATTACGCCCGTAAATTAGTACTGCAAGGAAAAAGCTCACAAAATACCTTGGTACGCGATGTGATGAGTACTAAATTAATTACCGTGAAACTCGAAGATTCCCTCGACTTTTGTATGCAATTGGTGACCGAGAAGCGGATACGGCATTTGCCCGTGATGGATCAAGAGCGCTTAGTTGGGATGCTATCGATTGGCGATCTATTGAAAGCAGCGCTCTCAGAGCAGGCCAATACCATCAAGCAGTTAGAGTCTTATATCAACGGCTAGATCCCCATCTCTTTAAATACTTCTTTGGCGTTTCTGAAGCTGTCAATTGCTGCTGGTACGCCGCAGTAGATAGCGGTCTGTAAAAAGATCTCACGGATTTCATCTTTGGTGAGACCGTTGTTGATAGCGCCCTTGATGTGCAATTTAAGCTCATGAGGGCGATTGAGTGCCGTAATCATCGCCAGGTTCACAATGCTGCGGGTTTTACGATCAAGCCCTGGTCGATTCCAAATCTCGTTCCAGCAATATTCTGTTACTAACTCTTGCAAAGGGCGATTGAACTCATCCGCATTCTGAATCGATTGATCAACATACTCAGCACCCAAAACCTCACGACGTGTTTTTAAACCTTTCTCAAATGCATCCCGATTCATATGTATCTCCTAGTGTGGTTTTCAAATAGCAGTATAGTAATAATCATGCCAAGACTTAGCACCTTCAATCTCTTCTCATGTGCCATTATTTTCTTATTGACCGCCTGCGGTACCCCCCAAAGTGGTTTTCGGGTTGTTAATCGATCTGATGGGATGATTGGAGTGCAAGCAATTAAGGGGGCCAAAGAACTAGATGCCCGCGAGTTAGCGGTCACGGAGTGCAAAAAGACCGGCAGGTCATCGGCCGCGATTTCAGAGGCCAAGACCACCCATAACGATCAGTTCCCTATGATCTATATTTATCAATGTGTTCGTTAATTAGCGTAAATCTCTTATGTCCGTATATACCCACGTTCAAACTATCCCCATCTTTCCTCTAGGAACCACGCTTTATCCAGATGGCATTCTTCTATTAAAGATCTTTGAGGTGCGCTACCTAGATATGATCAAGCAATGTGTACGTGAGGGCTCTGGATTTGGAGTGGTTACCCTCAATAGTGGAACTGAAGTACGAACACCTGGAGAGGAAATCAGCTTTAATGATGTTGGCACCTTTGCTCGCATTAAAGAATTTGACCCAGTACAACCCAGCCTATTCATGATCCAGTGTCACGCCGAACAACGTTTTCGGGTGAAGAGCCGTCAGACGCAAAAAAATGGATTAATCACTGCGGAAGTAGAGTTTTTGAAAGAGGATCTACCGACAGAGGTGCCCGAGGAGCTTAAACCTACCTCAGAGGTGCTGGGTAAAGTAATCCAATCGTTTAAAGAGCAGGGAGCGGCTCTTGGAAAAGAATTACCTTTTCATAAACCCTATCGCTTTCATGAGTGCGGTTGGGTCGCTAATCGCTGGTGCGAACTATTGCAACTGAGCCCAGGGCAAAAACAATTTTTTCTTGAACAAGAAAACCCTCGACTCCGACTTGATCTAGTCAATGAGCTATTAGAGGAGATGGGCGTTTACAAAGCGGTGAAGTAACCCAGTAAACTGCATTGAACGATAAAAATTAATCCGATTGGAGACAAAATGAAAGACAAGATACTAGTGGCATTCGTAAGCCTAGCTTTTTCTGGGGTCGTTTATGCACAAACCAATTGGCCCAATGGTCAAACCGTTCGCGTGATTGTGCCTTTTCCTGGAGGGGCGAGCACCCTAGATTCTGTAGTTAGAACCTTGACTCCTGAAATCAGTAAGAATTTATCAACTCCGGTCATTGTTGATAATCGACCCGGCGCCGGAACCGTGATTGGTGTTGATGCTACTGCAAAAGCAACGGATGGTCACACCGTAGGAGCGGTGGCAAATAGCTTTACTGTGAATCAAACCTTAGTCAAGAATTTACCGTACAACGCTTCAAAAGATTTACAACCAGTGATCTTGATGGCCAAGACAGCGAATGTTTTAGCTGTTCGTCCAGGACTGCCAGTGAATAATCTTAAAGAGCTCATTGCGTATGCCAAAAAGAATCCAGGAAAACTATCTTATGGCTCATTTGGTAATGGCACTACCGCTCATTTCGCAGGAGAGATGCTTAAATCGCAAGCGGGGATATTTGTAGTTCATATTCCATATCGCGGACAAGGACCTGCGTTGACAGATTTGTTAGCTGGCAATATCGACATGATGTTCGGTAACCTACCTGATTTCTTGCCACACATTAAGTCTGGAAAGTTAAAGGCAATTGGCACAACGTATTTGACCCGAGCACCATTGGCACCAGAAATCCCCACCATTGCAGAGCAAGGATTCCCAAAGTTTGAGACAGATTCTTGGTACGGCATTGTTGCCCCTGCTAGCTTATCCAAGGATGCAGTAGATAAGGTCAATAGCGCGATTAATCGAGCCTTGCAAGACCCTATAGTAAAAAAGAACTTATCAGATCGCGGCATTGAAATTATTGGCGGTACACCCGCAAAATTTGGTGAGCATATTCAAAGTGAGATCGCAAAATATGCACAGATTGTTAAAACATCTGGCATGACAATCGATTAATCATCTATGTCTGCACCCCGTATTTTTACGTCTGGTGGCTACAGCTATTTACCAAGTGTTTTTCAGTATTCCGCTGGAGTAATGGCAGAACCTGGTTATCGTTTGGAGCAAATTCGTTTTAAGCATGCTGTTCCACTTCAAGATGGTTTTAAGGCGGTTGAGAGTCACTTGCATTTTCTTGGGATACCCTTTACTGCCTTTGCGCACTGTGAGTTACGCTCTCCAAAGCAATTTGATGACCAAGGTTTTATTGATTTTAATAAAACCTATGTGAGGCAACTACAGAGCTGGAGTATTTATACACCACCAGTAGATGGCGTGGATGCGATTAATCCAGTAGCACGAACCAATGTTTGCCCAGAGCATCATGGCCCACAAGAAGTTTCAATGTATGCGTTTACCTATTCTGTACCAAGCACTGCCAAGCAAACAAGTTTTGTTATCTCAGGAGGTGGAGATGCCCGAAAAGGCTCTAAACCCTACAAAGACCGTATCATTGCCTTTGGGGATGTTTCTCAAGCAGGATTGCGAAAAAAAATGGCATTTGTAATTGAAGAGATGGCGGATCGTCTTCGGAACTTCGAATTAAAGTGGTCTGACGTTACCAAAGTTCAAGTGTATTCAGTTCACGACATTGCTTTATTGGTTGATGAATTACTTGCTAAACCCGGCTTAATCCAACACGGTTTGACCTGGCACTTTGCAAGACCACCGGTTGCTGGGCTTGATTATGAGATGGATCTCCGAGGATCTGTTAATGAACTATTTTCTGATGATTAATAAAAATGACGACAAATAAGAAGATTAGGGTGGCTGTAGCTGGCCTTGGCGCTATTGGTAAAGCCTTATCCACAAAACTCGCGGCGGGAGTTGTTCCTGGTATTGAATTAACTGCTGTCTCTGCTAAAAATCATGACAAGGCGAATGAGTTTGTGAAGACCTTAGCTCATCCTGTAAAAGTCTTGTGTATTGAAGACTTGGAGCCCGAGGCCGATGTCGTTGTGGAGTGCGCCCCTGCTGAGTTTTTGGGTGACATCGTCACTCCTTTTCTAAAGAAGCAAAAAAAGGCGATTGTGCTTTCTGTTGGGGCAATTTTATTTAGATCAGATTTGCTTGATGTTGCCAAACAAACGGGTGGGGTCATTATGGTCCCTACAGGAGCTCTGATTGGTCTTGACGCAATGCTTGGTGCTGCAGAGGGCAAAATTCATTCGGTCCGTATGGTGACTCGTAAACCGCCGAAGGGTTTAGAGGGCGCCCCTCATCTGATTGAGAACAATATATCGGTACAGGGGCTAACAGAGCCTTTGAAAGTGTTTACTGGAAACGCCAAAGAGGCCGCAAAAGGTTTTCCTGCCAATTTAAATGTGGTTGTGGCTTTAGCTCTTGCTGGGAATGGCCCAGAAAATACATTACTTGAAATTTGGGCTGATCCTACTGTGGTTCGAAATACGCACACGATTACGGTCGACTCTGATTCCGCCAAGTTCAGCATGACCATGGAAAACATTCCATCTGAAAATCCCAAAACAGGTCGGATTGTTGCTCAAAGCGTTGTTGCAATGCTCAGAAAAATGACCTCGCATTTTCAGGTTGGCACCTAACATTGATTCACACCCTCGAAGGATAAGACATGAGCATTTCAGCAAAGGATAAGGAATCCATTCGTCTGCGGTATCTTGAGGTCGACACCTCAAATGTTGCAGACGTTCTCGATAATATGAATCTATTACAGCAGGGTTTAGCAGCTGATTTTGGTCCTTATCCAGAAACCTGCAAAAGAATGGCAGGATGGGCATACACCATCCGCGGGCAAATGACTCCGTATCCCCAAGGTGGCGATAAAGACAAAATGGAGGCTTGCCAAGGACTTTCTCCAGGAGAAATTAGTGTGTGGAGTGGAAATGGCGAAGGAATTTGCTATTTTGGCGAGCTCATTGCCTTAGGAATGAAGGAACGGGGATGTGTGGGAGCCCTTCTGGATGGCGGTATTCGGGATGTGCGCTGGATTGGTGAACATCAATTCCCAGTATTTGCACGCTACAAGACGTCGGTTCAATCGATCGGACGCTGGAAAGTAAATGCATGTCAGGTCCCGGTCTATATGAGGGGACATGATGGCGGTAATGTGATTGTGCGACCAGGTGACTTCATTTTGGCGGATGAAGATGGGGCCATTGTGATTCCAATGGAGCACGTGGAGAGTGTTTTGCTTGAATCCGAACGATTAACGGCCATCGAGAAAAATATTCGTAGAGAAATTGCCAGCGGTCTCACACTAGCTGAAGCCCTTAAGAAATACGGTCACGTATAAACATGCTAGGGATAACCATTAGTTTTCTATATCCCAAAAAACTAAAAAGCTACTTATCTTAAAAACCGTTTTTTATTGATAACGAGTCTATTGCTAAAGCCTAAGTAAAGTTTTAATCTAGGAAGACCTACTAAATAAGGGAGAATAATAATGGCTATTCAAATAACAAATCGTCGCCAATTTATTTTAGGATCGTCGGCGTTACTGGCAGGAGCTGGTTTAACAACATTTGGAATCCAATCATTCGCAGTAACAAAAGTTCCTACGGTTGATACCTTGGATATCAAAGTACTTGTTGATAGTAGTTACGACACTCCAAGGCCAGGTACTAATAAGTGGGTCAAGATTAAGCGTACACCATTTATTTCATCGAAAGATTATCGCAAGGCGCTTCATAATGAGTGGGGGTTAGCACTTGCGCTCGAGTCAAAAATTGGACAGAACAGCAAGAGCATGCTTTTAGATTTTGGCTACACTCCCGCGGCTTTGATGGGTAATATGGAAATTATGAACGTGAAGCCAGAACAGCAACACGCCATGATTCTAAGTCATGGGCATTTCGATCATTTTGGCGGGCTTATCCCTTTTTTACAAGCTAATCGAAGTAAGTTACCAGCTGACCTTACCCTGTATGTTGGAGGCGAAGATAATTTCTGTAATCGCAAAACCGCAAGCGGATCACCTGGTCATTTTGCAGATTGGGGTGTGTTGGATCGTCGTGAACTTGATGCGTTAAAAGTAAAAATTGTGTATTGCGAGAAACCAACGATTATTCAGGGCCACGCATTTACAACAGGCGTTATTAATCGGGGTAGTTTTGAAAAGGTAATTCCAAATACTCTTGTGGAATTTTCCAAGAAGAATGGTATCGGTTGTGATTTGCCTGAATTAAATTCCAAAGCAGAAGGAAAGTTTGTGAAGGATGATCATATTCACGAACATTGCACAGCATACAACTTGCGGGATAGAGGCCTGATCGTAATCTCTTCATGTGGTCACGCCGGAATTGTAAATTCTGTTCAGCAGGCTATTAATGTATCGGGTGTGAAAAAAGTACACGCTATTTTGGGTGGATTTCATCTATTTCCAGCTCCGAATGATTATCTAACGCAAACGGTAGAGGCTTTGAAACAATTCAACCCAGATGTCGTTATTCCATTGCATTGTTCTGGACCAGGTTTTGTTACAGCAATGCAGAATCTGCTCAATGATCGTCTGGTTACCTCAACAACCGGAACAGAATTTCAATTTGGTGGCTAATGTGTAGGTTTCGACTGGCTAGCATTCTGCTAGCCAGTTTTATTTTTTTGGGGATTTCTCCCATCCTTTCCCTGGCGCAAACTGCACAATCAAGAGCGGAGTCAGCTCGACTAATGAATGAACTTATGTCGGGTAAAGGAGATGTGGGTGGACCTTTCACGCTGAGCGATCAATTTGGTAAATCACGGAGCCTATCTGAGTTTAAAGGCAAAATTGTTTTAATTTACTTTGGATATATGTTTTGTCCAGATGTTTGTCCAACGGATTTGGCGAATGTCGCTCGTTTATTAAAATTACTTGGCAAAGACAGTAACCAAGTTCAGGCAATATTTATTACTCTTGATCCAGCCAGAGATACCCAGGATCTCATAGGAAAGTACACAAATCATTTTGATAGCCGTATCCTTGGTTTGCGCGGTGCAGAGACTCTGACAAAGGAAATTGCAACGAAGTACAAGACCTTCTATGAAAAAGTGAACGTGAGAGGGAATCAGTACCTAATTGACCATACAGCATTTGTTTACATCATGAATCGCCAAGGAAAATATTTAGCTTTTTTCCCACCGGGTACCTCTGCTGAGCGTATGGAGGTCATGGTGAGGGATGCGCTTCTTACCAAATAGATCCATTCTTTATGGCAATTTCTTTTGTCTGCCTAACCTGTGGTAACCCGCGACCTATGTTGGGGCATTGTCCCTTTTGCGGGAGTCAAGAGATACCCAGTGCCAACACCGATACCGCCACCATTAATTTAGAGATCGGCGGGCCTACGTGTGAAGAGGCTCTCGATACGCTCACGCACCACATCCGAGCTGCTGCTGAGGTACAAATCCGTGTCTTGATTGTCATCCATGGCTATGGCTCATCGGGTCAGGGAGGGGGTATACGACGCACGGTCCGAGAGGCGCTTGAGAATAACTTTTTCTCAGACCGAGTCGACGAGTACTATCATGGTGAAGATTTAGTGCATCGAAGCGAGTTATATCAAGCGTTGATAAAACGTCGTCCCACACTCAAGCAATACCTCAAACAATTAAAAGAGGGTAATGCGGGGATGACCTTTTTAATTATGCGACATTGATCTCGTGGACAATATCTATCATTACTATTAATTACTGACCCTATGCCAAATTACTGGGCCCACTGTGGCTTTGATACCCTAAGCCTTAGTCCCGATAACCAATTATTGGTGACTGATGATTTTTTAAGAACCTATTTATCAAGACCAGAGCTTGCTTTAGTTCCTGAGTCCTGCCTTAAAGAAAGAGCGATTCATCAGCGGCTTCTCAATAATCCGCGTGACGAAATTCCATCCGTAGAAATCGAGCAGATGGCCGATGCCGACATACAGGCCAATTATGCGATTTGGTTTCGCTACCGCAGTAAATTATTAGCAGCAAGCTCTCTCGAGAACTTCTATATGAGTTTGTTTGAAGGCGAGGGCGTTGATGTACCGCCCTTATTTGTGGCGCAACTTACTCAAATCTTTCTCAGACATATTTTAGGGCCTGAAGTTGATCCGTTTGAAGCTCGTATTGCAGAACTGCTCTATCGACCCCAAAAGATTACTATTTTAGAAGATGGCATTGTGATGGCCGCTGATCACGAGACCATTGAGCGCAATGCGCAGGCTAGTGAGTTTGGCAACATTGTTGATTTGCTCAAGAGTCAATCGCTGGCAATGCGTACGGTCGATCTTGATGTCTTGCACGAAGATAATGCCAAATCATATTGGGGTAGAGACCAAACCCATGACTTTGCCATCCAGCTTAATTTTGATCAAGCCACATTACCCGCACTAGCAACTGTTCTACATAAATGGATTAATCATTTCTTGGGCATCGCGACCACCATCACTCCCTTAAAAGAGATTAATGATCTTAAGTGGGTATGGCATGTTGGCTTAGATGCCTCAGCAACCGAGATATTGAACGCGCTTTACAACAAAGAGCGGGTTGATGAGGCGACTCTCTCCAGAATTATTTGTCTTTTCAAACTGGACTTTAATGACCCCAATGCTGTTGTGAGCCAAATACGGGGAAAGCCCATTTATTTGGGCATGGCCATGAATGCAGATGGACTCTTAAAGCTCAAACCCCAAAATGTCATCTTTAACCTACCCTTAAACCCTGTTTCGTAAGGAATTAATCGTATTCTCCAGTTTGTGCATTGCAATAAAATTGCGGGTATACTATTAAGTGTTAACCCTAGTAATGGAGAATGTCATGAACCAAACAGTTAGCATTAAACCTGCAATCAACACCCCAACCGTCCATGATGTATACGCAACAGCTAAGAGGCTCCTAAATCGCCTTATCGCTATTTTGCGTATCATTGGCACAGCATGGAAAGAGTCCCGTGTGGAATATAAAAAACATGCCATCTTGGGTGGCGGCTGGGAATAATTGAAAACCGTTCACATCGATTTTGTATCCGACATTGCTTGCCCTTGGTGTGCCATTGGATTGGCATCCCTCGAAAAAGCATTAAGCGTTGTTGGTGATGAGGTCAATGTTGAAATTCATTTTCAACCCTTTGAGCTAAACGCTCACATGCCCCTCGGTGGGCAAGATGTGATTGAGTACCTGACCGAGAAATACGGAACTACCGTAAGCCAAGTCAAAGCCAACCAAGAAAATATTCGTAATCGTGCCGCCGAGATGGGCTTTTTATTCCATCCGGAAGGGCGAAAGCGCGTATACAACACCTTTCATGCTCACCGCCTCTTACATTGGGCTTTAGCAGAGCACGGACTCGAAGCGCAATATAAACTGAAGAAAGAGCTCTTTGCGACTTACTTCACCTTAGCAGTTAGTGTGGACGACCCCAAGAATCTACTCGATGCAGTTGAACGATCTGGCTTATCGATTGACCGAGCGCGCGCTATTTTGGAGAGTGATGAGTTCGCCCAAGCGGTCCGGGATCAGAAAAAGAAGTACACCGAGTTAGGGATTAACTCAGTGCCAGCAATTATCTTGGATAACAAATATATGATTCAGGGGGCGCAAGCACCCGAGTTGTTTGCTAGCGCCATGCGCGATTGCGCCCAAGAATCAGAGAGTTAATGTAGTTACTCTTTGATGTTGTTCTGAATCACAAACTTACCCCAAATACCAATCTGCTTAGCCACAAAGGCATTGGCTGTTTCTGGGTTCAAGCTCTGTACCTGAATACCTTGGTTCTTGAGTTTTTCAGCAACTGCAGGGGTCTTCAGGGCTTTATCAACCGCCCGGTACATCGCATTCATAATCGCGGGTGGGGTCTTTGATGGAGCAATGACCGCCCACCAAGCAGGAGCCTCAAAGCCTGGATAGCCACTCTCTGCCAGGGTTGGAACCTTGGGCATATCGGGTGAGCGCTTTGCCGTGGTTACTGCTAAGGGAATCAAGCCACCGCTATCAGCATGCGGCTTAATTAAGAACATACTGCCGACCACCAAAGGAACTTGTCCCGCCAAACCATCTTGAACCATGGGACCACCTCCGCGATAGGGAGCATGCACCCAATCAACACCTGTTTTCTTAGCAAAGTCAGCAATAGCAAGATGACCTAAGCTGCCAATGCCGATGGAGCCATAGGTAAAAGGCTTCTTGGCTTTGGAGTCGTCCATGAGTTGCTTCATGTTGGTGATCCCCGATTTCTTACTGGCCGCTAAGACCATGGGCGATGTGCCAATCATATTGATCGTGACCAAATCTTTGAGGGTGTCGTAAGGCAAACTATCTTTGAGAGAGGGATTAACTCCATGGGTATCAAACACCAAACCAAAGGTGTAGCCGTCACCAGTTGCACGTGCTACCGCAGTAGTGCCAATCACACCAGAGGCACCACCGATGTTCTCCACAATCACATTTTGCTTGAGCTCTGCTTGCAAAACAGGCGCTAATATCCGTGCCACTTGATCCACCGAGCCACCCGGAGGGAAAACCGCAATGATCTTGATGGGGCGTTGGCTTGGCCAATTACCTACATCGCTTTGAGCAAGTGCAGGGGTGATCACGCAAAGCGCAAATAGGGCAGCAATCATCTTCTTCATACGAGTTGGCATAAGGTTCCTTTAATCAGTTCTAAATATCATACTGGAACAGATCCCACCTATTCCTAAAGCCGCTCAAAGCAATACAATCATCTAAAACCCCAGAAAAGGACCATCATGATGAGCCATGGTATTGATATTCACCCGCGTGCTGAACCGGCAACTGCTGGCATCCAAGCCTTGCGAGGTATACCAAGCACAGTGATTAGCGATATGCTGGGGCGCACCTTAGTCGCGAACGGCATCCACCCCATTAATCGATCACCCATATCCGTCTGCGGCAATGCATTTACGATCAAACTGCATGTTGCAGATAATTTAATGGTTCACAAAGCTCTGCAAATGGTGCAAGCGGGTGATGTGATGGTGATTGATGTGGAAGGCGACATTGGCTGTGCGGTGATTGGTGAGATCTTGATGACCGTGGCCAAGAGTAGAGGGGTGCTTGGGATTGTGGTGGATGGTGCTGTGCGCGATGTGGATGCCTTTGATCAACAGCAATTTCCTTGTTGGGCTAAAGGAGTCAATCTTCGTGGCCCTCTCAAAGAAGGCCCTGGATCCATCAATGTACCAATCTCGATTGGCGGCATGATTGTTTATCCAGGCGATATTATTCTTGGTGACAGCGATGGTGTGATTGCAGTGCCACCGGATCATGCACTGGAGGCAGCACGCTTAGGTCAGGAGAAAGTCAAACAAGAACAAGAGATTCTAAAAACGATTCAGGCGGGTCAGTATGCTGCGCCATGGGTTGATGAGCTACTCAAGAAAAAAGGCGTGATTTAATGCACCCCTACATTTTCAGAAGGCATTGATTCGAGATGCCTGCATTCTGAAGATGTTCTGACCCAGGTAAGCCTGCAATCTCTAGCAGGCAAATTGCACTGACTACCTGAGCACCGGTTTTCTGTATCAGCTTACTAGCCGCTAAGATAGTACCGCCAGTTGCCAATACATCGTCGACAATTAATACTGAATGATCTGAACTTAAGACCGAAGTACTGATCTCTAGGGCATCGTTACCATATTCCAGGCCATACGACTCGCGATGGATTTCTGGGGGGAGCTTATTGGGTTTGCGGACCAGCACCAAACCTTTACCAAGATAGTTTGCTAAGGCAGAGGCAAAGATGAAGCCCCGAGACTCAATACCTAGGATATGGGTAAATAGATCTGATTTGCTTAGGCTGGCCAGCCCTTCAATCGCAGTAGTGAATGCTTTAGCATTCGCTAGCAGGGGACCAATATCCCGAAAGAGGATTCCGGGTT
>RFQL01000030.1 GCA_009924985.1 Burkholderiaceae bacterium
AGTTGGGTAAGATCTTATCGAGCCAAGGCTACCAAGTTCTTATTCCATGGGGCAGCCCAGAAGAAAAGAAAATCAGTGCGCTCATGGCAAGCCAAGTACCGGGCGCAATTGTGCCCAAGGCATTTTCGATTGAAGAGGCCTATCGCTTAGTGGCTTATGCCAAATTCACGGTTGGCGTGGATACTGGCCTCACTCATTTATCGGCGGTATTAGGTAAGCCCACGGTGGAGATCTATTGCGATTCGCCCCGGTGGAAGACCGAGGGGTTTTGGAACCCCGTTATTGCAAATGTGGGGGATAAGCAAAATGCCCCATCTGTTGATGCGGTTCTAAAAGCCGTGAAAGCCATTCAGTCTAGGGATGAAGCAAGTCTCGCCTAGAGATTACTAGCTATTTCTGCTTAACTACTTTTCTGCAAGATGCTGATGAGTTGCGGTTCATTAATGTATTGACTAATAATTTTGAATGAGCCTTTAAAACCATACATTTTTGCAAATTGATTTTTGTCATCAAAATAAAAGGGGAATGTCTCATGGGTCATGATGTTGACGTGGGTTGGGTCCCTAAACACTGCTGAGTAAGGGTAAATTGGGGTATATGAGAGAAAGTACCCATTTGGTTTCAAGGTTCGCCAGACCTCGTTCATCAGTTCCACAAATGGAAATCGTCGATAGGGTGTATAGATAACCCTTGGAATGTGCTCTAGGGTATCGAATGCAGTAATGTAATCAAAAGCATTGTTTTCAAATGGGATTGGTTCAATGCTTAAGTCTGCACATTTAATGCTTTTAGAAGGGTTGTCGCAAATATCAATGCCTTAGACATGCTTAGCATCAAATGGATTACGTGGGGTTAAGCCACAACCCAAATCAAGTGATGAAGTTTCGTGGGAATCTGCTTTTTTGTCAATCAGTCTAGCCAAGCATTCATCAATCGACTTCACGTTAGGAAGGTCAATCAAGGAGTTTATTGATTTACGGCCTACTGTGTAGACCTTAAAAAAACGGAGAAATTTATAAAATGGTCTCATTGATCGTAAATACTTTTTAAAAAAAGTCGGCCAGAGGTAACGTCAGAAATGATAGTGCTGACTTATTGCAATTGAGATCTATTTTAACTTACTTTGTTAAGATCGCTATATGAAGACATTGGTTATCCCAGTAATTGTGTGTGGCGGCTCGGGCACTCGGCTTTGGCCTTTATCGCGCGCAGGCTTTCCGAAGCAGTTTTTGGCGCTATCGGGTAATTTTGAGAAGAAAACTCTATTTCAGGAGGCGGTAGAGCGCCTTAATCAAATTGGTAGTAAATCTAGTAAGGTAACTGCTAACCTAACCATTACTCTTGGCAGAACCTTGATAGCCACCAATGAAGACCATCGATTTTTAGTGCTCGATCAGCTACGTAAGATGAGTGGCATTCATGCAACCCTCTTGCTCGAGCCAGTGGGACGTAATACTGCGCCAGCACTCACCTTAGCGGCGCTTTATGCATCAGAAATCAATATAGATCAAAGTAATGACCCTATTTTGGTTGTTACCCCCGCAGACCAAACCATTCAAAATGCCGATGTGTTTACGAATGCTTTACAAAGCTGTATCTCAGTTGTTACAGGTGATACCAGTAATAAAACGATTGCCATATTAGGCATAACGGCAACTGCCCCGGAAACCGGCTATGGCTACATTAAGGGTTCCGTCAGTAAGGACAGTTTTACTGAATATACCGTTGAGCAGTTTACAGAAAAGCCGAATTTAGAAACTGCTAAAGCCTACATAGAAGACGGCAACTACTTTTGGAATAGCGGTATGTTTGTGCTGCGTACCAGTACTTGGCTTGCTGCATTGAAAGAATTTCGCCCTGATATTTTGGATGCCGCACAAAAGGCCTGGGATCAAAAGACCCAAGATCAGGCAGATAGCACGCCCTTTGTGCGTCCCAATAAAGAACGGTTTAGCGCTATTCCGAGTGAATCGATTGACTACGCTGTGATTGAAAAATGCCCTGGCAGCAATTATCAAATAAAGATGGTAGAGCTCGATGCAGGCTGGAATGATCTGGGCTCTTGGGATGCCGTATGGCAGGTAGGCAATAAAGATGCCCAGGGTAATGTGACGAGTGGCGATGTGTTATTCAGTAACTCAACAAACTCACTCATATATGCCTGTAGCCGTTTGGTCAGTACAGTTGGCATAGATAATGTGATTGTGATTGAGACGGCGGATGCGGTATTAGTGGCCGATCGCAGTAAGAGTCAGGATGTAAAACACATTGTGAACCGATTGGAAGCCCAACAGCGCGAAGAAAAGAGCCTGCACCGCAAGGTAGCCCGCCCATGGGGCTGGTACGACAGTGTGGACCAGGGAGAGCGCTTTAAGGTGAAGCGCATACAGGTAAAGCCAGGCGCTAGCCTGTCACTGCAAATGCACCGCCACCGCGCTGAGCATTGGATTGTGGTGAAAGGTACGGCAGAGATTACCAATGGCGATAAGGTCGTAACACTCACTGAAAACCAAAGTACCTATATCCCTCAGGGGCAAACCCATCGACTAGCAAATCCTGGCAAGACCCTTCTAGAGATTATTGAGGTGCAATCTGGTAGCTATCTTGGCGAGGATGATATTGTGCGTTTTGAAGATACGTATGGACGCAGTTAATTTTGGCTAATTCAGGCTCGAATTGATTTAATGCTGTAATTGTGATGTAGCTTGCAAAAGAGAAAATCCATGAGTGAACAACAAAAAGTCGCTTTAATTACCGGCATTACTGGCCAAGATGGTTCTTACTTGGCTGAGTTCCTGTTGGAAAAAGGCTATGTCGTACACGGCATTAAGCGCCGTGCCTCTTCTTTTAATACTGAACGTATTGATCACTTGTATCAGGATCCGCATGTCAATCATCGGGATTTGATTTTGCATTATGGCGACCTTTCGGATACCAGTAATTTGGTGCGGATTATTCAGGAGTGCCAGCCCGATGAGATATACAATCTAGGCGCTCAAAGCCACGTAGCGGTCTCGTTTGAATCCCCTGAATACACTGCCGATGTCGATGGTATGGGAACCCTGCGCATCTTAGAAGCTATTCGGATCTTGGGAATGGAAAAGAAAACCCGTTTTTATCAAGCCTCGACCTCTGAGCTCTATGGCTTAGTCCAAGAAATCCCCCAAAAAGAGACTACCCCGTTTTATCCCAGAAGCCCGTATGCGGTGGCTAAACTCTATGCCCACTGGATTACCGTGAACTACCGTGAAGCCTACGGCATGTATGCCTGTAATGGCATTCTCTTTAATCATGAATCCAAACGCCGCGGTGAGACCTTTGTGACCCGTAAGGTCACCCGTGGCCTGGCCAATATCGTGCAAGGTCTCGAGAAATGTTTGTATATGGGCAATATTGACGCTCTGAGGGATTGGGGTCATGCCAAAGACTATGTGCGCATGGAGTGGCTCATGCTCCAGCAAGACAAACCTGAGGACTTTGTGATTGCGACGGGAGTGCAATACACAGTGCGCGAGTTCATTCAGAAGAGCGCCCATCAATTAGGTATTACCTTAGAGTTTCAAGGTAAAGCGGAGCAAGAGAAGGCGATTGTGAAAAGTATTAGCGGCGATAAAGCCCCCGCACTTAAGGTGGGTGATGTAGTCATGCAGATTGATCCACACTATTATCGCCCTAGCGAAGTAGAGACTCTCTTGGGCGATCCCAGCAAAGCCAAGCAAAAACTCGGTTGGGTTCCTGAAATAACGCTGGATCAAATAATCGAAGAAATGGTTGCCTATGATTTGGATCAAGCCAAGCAACACGCCTTACTCAAAAAGCATGGTTATGAGGTTGCAGTGGGTAAAGAAAAGTAAAGAGAAGTAGAGAAAAATAAAGAAAGCTGGGACGAAGAAAACCCTCTTAGACTCAAAAGTAAGGACGCACTTGTGACAATCGATCTTCAGCAAAAAATCTACATCGCGGGCCATCGGGGTATGGTGGGTTCTGCCATTGTGCGGGAGTTAAAGAGGAAGGGTTACACCAACTTAGTCTATCGCACGCATCAAGAGCTTGATTTAACCAATCAATTAGCGGTTCAGAACTTCTTTGCTCAAGAAAAACCTAATCAGGTTTATCTGGCAGCTGCTAAGGTGGGGGGAATACATGCCAATAACACTTACCCTGCCGAGTTCATCTACAACAACCTGATGGTGCAAAACAATGTGATTCATCACGCCTTTTTGAGTAGTGTGAAGAAACTTCTTTTTTTGGGATCGAGTTGTATCTATCCCAAACTAGCCGCACAACCGATGGGCGAAGAGGCATTGCTCACCGGTCAATTAGAACCCACCAACGAGCCCTATGCGATTGCCAAAATTGCGGGTATCAAGATGTGCGAGAGTTATAACCGCCAGTACGGTGTCTCGCATGGCATCGATTACCGCTCGGTGATGCCCACCAATCTCTATGGCCCAGGTGATAATTACCACCCTGAAAATAGCCATGTGATTCCAGCACTCATTCGACGCTTTCATGAAGCCAAAGTTAATCAGCACGCAGAAGTGGTTATTTGGGGAACTGGCACACCACGACGGGAGTTTTTATATGTCGATGATATGGCTAAAGCCTCGGTCTTTGTGATGGAGTTAGCCAAAGAGCAATACGAGTCGGTCACGAGCCCCATGCAAAGCCATCTTAATGTGGGCTTTGGATCGGACATCACGATTGCCGAACTAGCCAAGGCAGTTGCGAAAGCCACACAGTACCCTGGCAAGATCGTGTTGGATCTCTCAAAACCGGATGGTTCACCCCAAAAGTGGATGAGTTCAAAGCGCCTCAATCAATTGGGCTGGCAGCCCGAGCACCATTTGGAGGACGGACTGCGAAAAGCCTACCTTGATTTTTGTGTACAACGCAGTACAAGCGCTTCTTAGGACATGCGAACTCCAGTTGTCGTCAACCAATCGCTTAATCCCACAAATTTGGTCATCCTCATTTAAGCCCCGGTAACACTGTTAATTGCTCCCACCATCGTTCCAGAAAAAATCTGAAGTGGACTTTAGTCATTCTGAGCAGCATCTTATTAGGTACTTGGGCAGTCAAAGGCACAATCGCATTACGTAATATTCTTTTGATTAGCGGAACCCTTCTTTCCATTTACTACATGGTGCAAGAGTGGCGCGATGGTGAGCTTAAAGAGCAGCGTACGTTTTGGAAGACACTGCCAATTCTCTTAATAGGGCTTGCTTTTCTTTTGGTGATTACCCATTACCTCTTTTTTTTACATCGATCCTCTTCAGCAGTTTCAAGAGTTAAAGAGTACGTGGTTGCGCGCGTTCATGGCATCTATCCTTGGCTTAGCCACTGGCTTGGCATTAAGACCTTATCCCAATCGTTTCAATCTATTGTGGCTTGGTATTTTTGTTGCTTTTCTGGTGCTCTTTTATCAATACATCCCCGAGCGCTCGCCCAAAATAAATTACCGGTGCCCGATTACGATCATTATTTGTTTCATTTAAAGATCAATACGGTGCTCATGGGAATGATCTTGATCGCGGGAATTGATGGCGCGCTCTTAGATCATGTGCGTGCCATCCAGTACCGCTGGAGTACTATGCGCCTGTGGTATCTAGCATATTAGTTAATGGGGACCAGCTTGGCATTGTGGGCATTTGTGTATATCGTGGATGCGCGCAACGGTATTGGCCTGTCGACCATTTTGTATAGCTTTTAGTTCTTGTGTGCGCTGGTTTTTTTCATCCAAAGTCAAATACGTCGCCTAAATCTCAAGAGTGTGTTCGCTCTGGTCATCACAGGAATTGGTTTAAGCCTGATTGTGTATTTGCATTCTTGCAAACAACCGTTAATAAGGGCTGGCATAGCTTAATCGACGACGTTAAGATTTCTGTGTAAATTGATCGCTATCCCCATTGGTAAAACCTAGCTCAAATGGGTTATCCCAAGCGCGATGATGGACAGGTAGTGACCACCAATACCTATGAGCGAGTAGCTTGGGCAACTGCAGGTTCGCGAGCGATCCTTGCCTACCCGCAAGGCGTCGGTGTTCTAGCATACCCTTTTACCAAGCATCCTAATGCGCCACCAAAAATGGCCGCACAGGGAGAGATTCCTGGTATTGCAACGCATAGTGGCTGGGTAGAGTTAGGCCTTGCTTTTGGTATTCCAATGCTGGGCCTGATTTTTTCTGCTTTACTCCTACCTTTATAGAGGTTGCTCGCCACCCTTATCCAGCGCGCATGAATGTATTTGGGTTTATGGTGCGAATCATGTCTTTATATACGGTAGGTGAGATTACCATTCAGCATGGTATTGAGATCCTCTTCTATTTATTGGCCCTTTTGCCCGCCTTGCTCGTGGTAAAGCTCAAGCAAATAGGGGCAAATGATTAAATTGCCACATTGTCATTTATACTAATTCTCATAATGTTTAGTAATAATTCAAGGGCCAGTGCGTGAACGATTCTTCAAAATGGAATGACAGTGGTGAAGCGGAGACAGAGATCTCACTGGCCGATATCGTTGAATTCATCCAAGAAACCTGGAAGCAATTAGTACTGGCCGGTATTGCGGGTGCTGTATTAGGTTTTGGGGGTTGGTATATTCTGGGCAGTTACAAGGCAGAGCTCATACTTCTTAACAACACCAACACCAACACCAACACCAACACCAACACCAACACCAACACCAACACCAACACCAACAACACCAACACCAACACCTATGGACTTGACTTGGTTGCTTGGAGAACCTTATATAAAAGTTTGCCGAATTTAGCCGGCCAGATAGCTGCCCAAGATAATCTTCCGGCTGAACGTAAGGCTATCTATGGGGCAATGAGTGACCCACAGTGGTGGATAAAAAATGTATCGCTTAGTTATGCAATTTCGAAGGAGGATGCTAAAAATTTGGCAATAAGTAAAGATCTTGATAGTGCCGCAACAAAGATACTTAGTTTTACGATTTTCACTGATGGGCTAAGCAAAGAAAGCTCCTTGAATAATTCTCGTATTGCAGCTGAATTTTTTAGAACGGGTGGCGCTTATCTGCAATTGAAATCTTTAATTAATAGTTATGAAGATGAGACCTCCACCGTGGCGGAGATTCGTAATCAATTGACCCAGATCCAGGTTAATCAAAACTATTATCGCGAGCAGATTAAATCCTTGGAGGATTTACTTAAGCGCTTTCCAAATCGTGGAACTATTAATACACAGCTCCTTGATCCAAAAGAAAATAGCATAAAGTACCAACCCGTTGAAAATCAATTAATTGCCGCCAATAACGATCTCAATAACAGTAAAGAGCTAATTGGTCGACTAAATGATCGATTAGCGCGAATTGTAATAGTGAAGCAATTTTTGGAGCAGGCGGTGCCGCTGTCGTATATCCAAACAGATGGTTTATTGCTCACTAAATCATTCCTAAATATCGAAGCAAAGTTACGTAGCAATCTCTCTGCGGGTGATTTAATAGGTCAGCTTGTTTTGGATCAATTGCGTTCGCAATTAGTTGCGATTGAAACCCGTTTTTTCAAGGGTTTAGAGACAAGCACTGCCTCGACCACCAAAAAAATCGGCATACTCAAAGCCACCGCGGCTGGTATCGCGATCACTGGATTTGCAATGCTGGCATTTTTATTGGGACGTAAAATCATGCGTAATCTCAAACTGCAACGCAATCCCGGATCTTAGATCGGCCAAGCGCTATTTAGCTGCTCCTAGCTTAGATGTGCAGTGATATCGGCCTACCACTCAATACCCGCTACCATATTGCTCTAAGTAGCGCATCGCCGTGTCGGTTTTAGACCAGCGGCCCCGATTCATGATCATGGGCATACTGGCTTCAGATGCTAGCAAGCTTTGCGCAGCACCGACTTGGCAAGAGTGACCGCTAATGTTTTGAACGATAGCAGGATCAATATTTGCTTGCTGAGCAAGGCGCTTGTAGATCCGATTAATTTGACCGCTGCATAAACTCTCTGAGACTCTGTCATTTCGTTTGACCGCACGCAAAATAAAGCCCTCTTTGATCTTTGCTTCGCTAAGCCAATGATTAATGGCTAATACAGTCTTGCTTTGAAGAACCAAGCGACGCCCGTGTGACTCTTGATCGACCTTTCCCCTACGTAGCAAGATAGTGTGATGCGCCTTATTAGTAAGCTCACGCGTTTGTATATCAGTAATACGTAAGGTAATTAATTCGCTGCGGCGGCATAAGGTGTCATAAGCCAATAGCAAAAGAGCCGTATCACGTAGACCCCGTAAGGATGGCGTTATGGAGTTAAGTAATTGATTGAGTAAGTTCTCATCAATTCCATAAGCTTGTTTTGCAGCACGACCCAATGTGCGATGCATGCGCCTCATCTCAAGCTTAACCCCAGCCTCTTTGGTAGGATCTGCATAATGATTTAAGGTATGCATGGCCGAGATGCCAACCACCGCCCGCCGAATACTGGCCGAGCTTTTATTGCCCTTACTCAAAAAACTAATAAATTCTGCTAGTGCCACAGGACTTGCAGGTAAAGCGGAGCAGTTCTTAGAATCGCAAAAGCGGATGAATGCAGCAAAGTCGGTATCATATGCGCGGATAGTCGCAGGCGTATAGGCACCTTCGATCTGGATAATTGTGGCTTGAAGTTGTTGGTGTGGGTTGATGGAGTAAGCAAGGTTTTATTGTTGGCTATTTTGCTCAATTCAACAAAAGCCCGCCATCAGGCAAGCCCAGTCGGGCCGGTTAGACTTTGCTGATTTTGGGCTCAGAGAATGATCCGCAAGCGTGTGCTTGCTTTGCCCTCTAAGCCTGGGAGCTTTTACCAGACCATAGGCAACAAAGAGTAATGTTCATTCTTTGAACAATATGGTAGAATTTTGAATTATTTACGTAAATATCACCCTAGGCATTGGCCCTTTAGACCCCTATGCAGCCTGAAATTCATCTTAAATTACTGAAATTACTAGAAAAAAATCCACAGCTGACGCAGCGGGAACTAGCCCATCAGTTGGGGATCAGCCTTGGTAAAACCAACTACTGTCTCAAAGCCTTAAAAGAAAAAGGTTGGTTGAAGTGGGGTAATTTCTCAAAAAAACCGAATAAGTCGCAATACATGCACCTGTTAACACCTAAGGGCATTTCTGAAAAACTAATCCTTACCCTACACTTCTTAAAGCGCAAAGAAAAAGAGTACGAGCTCCTCAAAGAGGAGATCGCTCATTTGCACGAAGAGCTTGCCACCTCTCCTCTTGCTGCAAACCCCCTCGCCCAAGACGTCATTGAGCGAATCGAAGAGGCCAAACACTTCGTCATGCGCAAGCATGCGAACGAAATGGATCCCAACTTGATTGCTAAACTCAAAATAGCCTGTAGAAATTAATGCAATTCATACGAATAAAGGCTCGGGATCGGGCATTAGCTTGCGCAAGTCTCTAATTTAAATGGATTCAAAAGAATCTATTGCTTCCCTTTTAATGCGCCTTTGGTGCCATATCAGCCCGCGTCGTCGTGGTCAGACCTTCTTGTTATTAGCATTGATGTTGCTCACCTCATTTGCAGAGATTCTTAGCATTGGCGCTGTATTGCCGTTTCTTGACGTATTAACCGCCCCTGAGCGTATTTTTGAGATGCCCTTTGCGCAACCCATTATTCAAGCTCTAAAGCTAACCGAACCAAAGCAACTGCTGTTGCCGCTTGCTATTACCTTTGGTTTGGCGGCATTAATCGCTGGGGCCATGCGATTGTTACTACTCTGGGTGAGTACTCGACTGTCATTTTCTATTGGCGCTGATCTGAGTATTGACATATATCGGCGCACGCTTTATCAGTCATATGCGGTGCATTGCGCGCGGAATAGTAGTGAGGTGATTGATGGCATTTCAGGAAAAGCCAATGGAGTTATTTATAACGTCATTTTGCCAACTTTAACGCTCATTAGTTCCAGCGTTATGCTCGTTGCTATTCTGATTGCCTTGTTGATGGTGCAGCCCGTCATCGCATTGGTCGCTTTTGGTGGCTTCGGTCTTATTTACATGGTTATTGTTCGCCTGACTCGCAAGCAATTGATGGCTAATAGTAAGTGCGTTGCACGCGAATCCACCCAAGTTATCAAGTCTCTTCAAGAGGGATTGGGGGGCATACGTGATGTACTGATTGATGGTAGTCAAGAGACTTACTGCCAAATTTATCGTAATGCTGACTCTCCTCTGCGTCGTGCACAGGGGAATAGCTTATTTATTAGCATTAGTCCGCGTTATGGCATGGAGGCATTAGGCATGTTTCTTATTGCTGTGTTAGCGTATTCTTTGGCTCAGCAGGTTGATGGTATTGCTAAGGTGATACCTATTCTAGGGGCATTGGCACTTGGTGCTCAGCGATTGCTACCGGTGTTGCAGCAGGCTTATGGATCCTGGACTCAAATAAATAGCAGTCAGGCCTCATTAAAAGATACTCTTGAGCTCTTAGATCAACCATTGCCAGATTACGCTAATCAGCCAGTCATGCAGCTGCCCTTTAATCAAACCATCTCTCTTGAGCAGCTTAGATTTCGCTATGGGGAGCAAGCGCCTTATGTGCTTAATCAGGTTACCCTCACTATCAGCAAAGGAAGTCGCGTTGGTTTTATCGGGACTACCGGTAGTGGTAAAAGTACCTTGCTCGACATAGTGATGGGTTTGCTACAGCCAACTAATGGTCTGCTTGAGATTGATGGGGAGCCCATAAATCCTGTCAACCAACGTGCTTGGCAATCCCATATTGCCCATGTACCACAAGCAATCTTTTTGGCTGACAGTACGATCGCAGAAAACATTGCTTTTGGTGTACCCAGGGATCAGATTGATCATTCTCGAGTTAAACGCGCAGCTGAGCAAGCACAAATTGCAGAGAGTGTTGAAAGCTGGCCAAAGCAATATCAAACTTTTGTTGGTGAACGTGGCATCCGTCTTTCTGGCGGGCAGCGGCAGCGTATCGGCATTGCTCGTGCGCTTTACAAGCAGGCTGATGTCATCATTTTTGATGAAGCCACCAGCGCACTGGATAACGAAACCGAGCAGGCTGTCATGCAGGCTATCGAAGGCCTTAGCAAAGAACTTACTCTGCTCATCATCGCCCATAGACTTAGCACTTTGAAAGGCTGCACTCAAATTGTCGAGTTGAGTGATGGCAGCATCAAGCGTACTGGCAGATATCAAGACATCGTAAATCAATCGGTATAACCTATGAATTTAAAAGCAAATAACTCAACCATTCTTATCACCGGAGCCGACGGTTTTATCGGCTCCCATCTAACCGAAGCTTTGGTGCGATTAGGCTATAAAGTACGCGCCTTTGTGATGTATAACTCTTTTAATTCTTGGGGTTGGCTGGACCATTGTGCTCCTGAGATTAAAGGTCAGCTTGAGATATTTGCTGGGGATATTCGTGATCCGCATGGGGTAAAAGAGGCCATGAAAGGATGTGAGGCTGTTTTGCACTTAGCCGCGCTTATTGCAATCCCTTATTCTTACCATTCACCCGATACTTACGTAGATACTAATATTAAAGGCACGCTAAATGTCTTGCAGGCAGCCCGTGAGTTGGGGGTCAAACGGATTATTCATACTTCCACTAGTGAGGTATATGGCACCGCGCGTTTTGTGCCGATTACAGAGGAGCACCCTCTACAGGGGCAGTCCCCATACTCTGCCACTAAGATGGCTGCCGACCAGTTGGCTTATTCATTCTATGCATCATTCGGTTTGCCGTTATTGTGCGACCATTTAATACCTACGGCCCACGTCAGTCAGCACGCGCTGTTATTCCTACCATCATCACGCAGATTGCAAATAACAAGCGGAAAATTAAATTGGGCGCGATCTCACCCACGCGTGATTTTAACTATGTGCAAGATACCGTATCTGGTTTTATTGCAGCGCTTAATTCCGAGAAGGGGTTGGGTCAAGTTGTTAACTTAGGCAGTAACTTCGAAATATCGGTGGGAGATACTGCTCAACTTATTGCTGAAGTGATGAACGCTGAAATTGAGATTATTACTGAAGAAGAGCGCTTGCGCCCAGAAAATTCTGAGGTTGAGCGCTTGTGGGCAGATAACACTAAGGTTAAACAATTGTTTGGATGGCAGCCAAATTATGGTGGTCGCGAGGGCTTTATGCGAGGCTTGACCGAAACAGCCGAGTGGTTCACGCAAGCAGATAATCTACGTAGATACAAAGATGATATTTATAATATATAAAACATGAGCACCCCCCCCGATCTTCCTAGTCAAGTTGTGACTGCTATTCGGTCCGTAGTTGGCTCAGGTCCTGTAGCATTGCACGAGCCTAGCTTCAATGGCAACGAATGGCTTTACCTAAAAGAATGTCTTGATTCCACATTTGTTTCATCGGTTGGTAAGTTTGTCGATCGTTTTGAGCATGACTTAGTTAAATTTACTGGCGCTAAACATGCAGTTGCGGTTGTTAATGGTACTGCGGCATTACATATCGCGTTAAGGCTTGCTGGTGTGCATGCTGGTGATGAAGTGTTGGTGCCCGCGCTAACTTTTATTGCCACAACAAATGCCGTTACCTATTGCAATGCTACTCCGCATTTTATGGATAGTGAAATAGCCACGCTTGGTATGGATGCGGTCAAGTTACGTGATTATCTAATTAGTCATACCGAGCGGCGATCTGGTCAGTGCGTTAATCGCATTACTGGGCGTGTGATACGCGCCCTTGTACCAATGCATACTTTTGGCCATCCTGCCGATATCAATGGCTTACTAGCGATTGCACGCGATTTTAATATCGTGCTGGTAGAGGATGCTGCAGAGTCTTTGGGCAGCTATTACCATGGCCAACATACTGGGACCTTTGGTTTGCTGGGAACACTCAGTTTTAATGGTAACAAAACTATCACCACTGGTGGTGGTGGGGCTATATTAACCAATGATACCGAACTAGCACGTCATGCCAAGCATTTAACTACTACCGCTAAATTACCTCATGCATGGGAATTTCGTCACGATCAAATTGGGTATAACTACCGTCTGCCAAATTTAAATGCTGCTTTGGGTTGCGCGCAACTTGAGCAGTTACCAATGAAGCTTTCCGCTAAAAAAGCATTATTTTTGCGCTATCAAATTGCTTTTCAAGAGTTGCCAGGCGTGAGACTGGTGTCTGAGCCAGTGAACTGTAAAGGTAATTATTGGCTACAAACTTTATTATTGGACGCTGAGATTGCAAATCAACGTGATCCTATTTTGAGGGTCACTAATGATGCAGGCTATATGACCCGTCCGGCTTGGACCCTGATGACTGAGTTGTATCCATTTAAGGATTGCCCACAAATGGACCTAACTACGGCAAAGTCACTGGAGCAGCGTTTAATCAATATCCCCAGTAGCTCACACTTGGTCTCGCAATAGCATGACTAAACCTAAGTTAATCTTAATTGGCGCTGGTGGACATGCCCGTTCATGTATTGATGTGATTGAGCAACACGGTTATTTTCAGATTGCTGGTCTGGTTGGTTTGCCAGAACAAAGGTATGCCGAAGACTCAGACTATGGTTATGCTGTTATTGGTACCGATGGTGATTTATTCAATCTTGCACAAATCTATCAATACGCGTTAATTACTATCGGGCAAATACAAAGTTCTGAACATCGCATTCAACTTTATCAGCAAGCTAAACAGTTTGGTTTTCAGTTCCCCACCATCATTGCGCCTACCGCCTATGTTTCTAATCACTCCACTCTAGGTGCTGGGACTATTGTTATGCATGGGGCTATTGTCAATGCTGGCGCTAGTGTTGGAAATAACTGCATTATTAATAGTTGTGCACTGATTGAACATGATGCGAGGGTTGAGGATCATTGCCACATTTCCACTGGGGCTATTCTGAATGGCGATGTGACTGTGGGCGCTGGTAGCTTTATTGGTAGTGGTAGCGTGATTAAGCAAGGCGTTGCTGTAGGCAAAAATTGTATGGTAGGGATGAGTTTAGGAGTTAGACATAATCTTGCTGACTCTGTCCAATTTAGGGGATACGATAAGACATGAACAATAAAACCCTAATCATCGCTGAAGCAGGCGTCAATCATAATGGTGACATAAGCCTAGCTAAAAAATTGATTGATATCGCAGCTCAAGCTGGTGCTGATATAGTCAAGTTTCAAACTTTTAACGCCGATCGCATCGTCACACGCACAGCAAAAAAAGCCAATTATCAAATCAAATCCACCGATAGTGGCGAATCTCAACATGACATGTTGAATAGATTAGAGCTAACAGAAGCTATGCATCTTGAGCTTATTGCTCATTGTGAAATGCGAAACATTGACTTCTTATCAACCGGTTTTGATATTGAAAGTATCGATTTGTTATCAAATCTTGGTATAGAGTGTTTTAAGATTCCATCTGGTGAAATCACTAACTTACCGTACCTTCGTCATATTGGTCAACTTAACAAAAAAATTATTCTTTCCACTGGAATGTCAACATTAGACGACATTGAATCAGCTATTGATATTTTGGAGCATGCTGGCACCCCCCGCACTAAGATCACTGTTTTACATTGCACTACTGAGTATCCAACCCCAATGGTTGATGTAAATTTACGCGCTATGCAAAGCATTCATATAGCCTTTGGTACGGTGGTAGGCTACTCTGATCATACTCAAGGCATAGAAGTTTCTATTGCCGCTGTAGCTTTGGGTGCAGCCGTGATTGAAAAGCACTTTACATTAAACCGTAACTTACCTGGCCCTGATCATCAAGCCAGTCTTGAGCCGGAAGAACTTAATGCCATGGTTAAAGCCATTCGAAATATAGAGCTTGCATTGGGCGACGGCATTAAGCGTTTAACCCCTAGCGAGATTAGAAATATATCAACTGTACGTAAATCACTAGTTGCTAGACGAGCAATTAAAGCGGGCGAAATATTTACTGCTGAAAATGTTACAACTAAAAGACCTGGTACCGGCATTTCGCCTATGAAGTGGGATAAGGTTTTGGGAAAAACTGCTCAGCGAAATTTCTCGTTAGACGAGTTAATTCAATTATGAGAAAAATCTGCATTATTACTGGTACTCGCGCAGAATATGGTCTGTTGCGCTGGCTTATGCAGAGCATTGAGGATGACCCTGATCTTACGCTTCAAATTATCGCTACAGGAATGCATTTATCGCCAGAATTTGGTCTCACATATCAGGAAATAGAGCGGGATGGTTTTCAGATAGATCGAAAGGTTGAGATGTTGACCAGTTCCGATACGTCTGTTGGCATTACTAAGTCGATGGGACTTGGACTTATTGGTTTTGCAGATGCGTTAAATGAATTAAGGCCAGATGTAATTGTTGTGCTTGGCGATAGGTTTGAAATATTTTCAGCAGTATCTGCTGCTTTGGTGGCAAGAATCCCGGTTGCGCACATACATGGTGGCGAGTCTACTGAGGGCCTAATTGATGAAGCGATGCGACATTCAATAACTAAAATGTCTCATTTGCACTATGTCGCTACAGATGAATATCGTCAGCGCGTGATCCAGCTGGGTGAGCAACCAGGCCAAGTATTTTTAGTTGGCGCTTTAGGTATCGATAACATCATACGTATGCAACTCTTAGAAAGAGAAGCGCTTGAGACGGCACTAAATTTCAAATTTGGCCCTAAAAACTTGCTAATTACGTTTCACCCTGTAACGCTGGATGCATCTACAGCAGAAAACCAAATGGGGGAGCTTCTTGCTGCTCTTGCAGTCCTTGATGATACGAAATTGATTTTTACTCTGCCCAATGCTGATACTGATGGCCGCATCATAATTGAGATGGTGAAAAATTTTGTTGCTCAAAACTCCAATGCACGAGCCTATAGCTCGCTGGGTCAATTGCGCTATCTCTCATGTATAGCTCAGGTAGATGGGGTGGTTGGTAATTCTTCCAGCGGTTTGTTAGAGGTACCCAGTTTTCATAAGGGCACGATAGATATTGGCGACCGGCAACGTGGTCGACTAAAGGCACGAAGCGTTATTAATTGTGATCCAACGCGCGATAGCATAGGCGCTGCTTTGACTCAGCTTTACTCCAGTAATTTCCATGCAGCTTTAGAAAAAGTAAGCAATCCTTATGGTGAGGGCGGAGCTACTGCCAAAATTTTTTCAAGCATCAAAGCTGTTTCACTAGATGGAATTATAAAAAAACGTTTCTATAACGAAACCAAGAAATGAGAATAGTATTTATAGGCTCCGTTGAGTTTTCTTTGCGGGCATTGGAAAAATTAGTAGCACTAGATGCTGAAATTGTGGGCGTGTGTACTCTGCAAGAGTCTAAATTTAATGCAGATCATGTCGACCTCAGAGGTTTTTGTGAGGCACATGGAATACCTAGCCTTTATTTAGACGATATTAATTCTATTAAAACCTTAACTTGGATTCGAGGGAGATCACCCGATATTATTTTTTGCTTTGGATGGTCAAGATTGATCAAGAAAGATTTGCTAGAGTTGCCACCTTTAGGTATTGTTGGCTTTCATCCATCCCTTCTCCCCGCTAATCGCGGAAGACATCCTCTTATTTGGGCCTTAGTTTTAGGACTTAAAAAAACAGGTTCAACTTTTTTCTTTATGAACTCAGTCGCTGACAGTGGGGATATTCTCTCTCAAAAAGAGATATCAATTGACGATCAAGATAATGCAAGAACCTTATACGACAAAGTAATTCGGGCCGCATTAATTCAAATGACTGAATTAATGCCCCAGCTGATTGCTGGAACATTTCAGCGCACTGTTCAGAATGAAAATTTATCAAATGTGTGGCGCAAGAGGGATAGATTGGACGGACAGATTGATTGGCGCATGTCTGCACAATCAATTCATAATCTCGTGCGCGGCCTATCCGTCCCTTATGCTGGAGCACATTTTTTGCTTAATGGGAAGGAGGTAAAGGTATTGAAAACCGCAGTTGTTTTGGATGTACCAAATAACGTTGAGCCAGGCAAAGTACTCTTTCGATCATGCCAGGGTGCAGTTGTGAAATGCGGGATGGATGCTATCTCGCTTTTGATTACCGAGCCCGAATTAAATGAAACTGTAGGAAGTTATTTATGAGAACAATTGTTGTTGCGCCCCATCCAGACGATGAAGTTCTTGGCGTTGGCGGAGCTTTGTTGCGTCGCAAGTCTGAAGGTGCCACAGTAGCTTGGTTAATAGTAACAGGTATAACTTCTGAGGTTGGCTGCGACACTGAGAAAATTGAGAAGCGATCTGATGAAATTAAGCAAATTACTGCATTATTTGGTTTTGATTCAGTATTCGAGCTCAATTTTCCCACAACGCAGCTTGATCATATTCCGATGAGCGATTTAGTGGCTGCGATATCAAATGTGTTCAAAACATTTGAGCCAGAAGAAGTATTTGTGCCGCATCCATCCGATGTACATACTGACCATCGCATTGTATTTGAGGCAGTAGCTAGTTGTACAAAATGGTTTCGCTATCCATCAGTTAAACGTGTAATGGCTTATGAAACACTTTCAGAAACAGATTTTGGTTTGGGTGTGAGCCAAGCTTTTCGGCCGAATGTATTTATTGATATTGAGGCGTACCTCCCCAATAAGTTACAGGCAATGAATATTTATGCGTCAGAGGTTGGTGATTTCCCTTTTCCTCGAAGTCATCAGGCTATTAGAGCTTTAGCTACCCTGAGGGGGGCGGCTTCAGGCTTTCAAGCCGCAGAAGCTTTTGAATTATTACGAGAAAGATCCTAAGTATGAGTTCGCTTGAGAAAATTTGGCGGCAAGCAGTTTTATCAGAGAAAATAACCATTGGTCAAGCTATACATAATCTAAATGAAGTGTCACTTAAAATTATTTTAGCTGTTAATGAAGTTGGCGTCCTACAGGGCACTATTTCTGATGGTGATATTCGGCGTGGTTTGCTTAAAGGGCTTGGTCTGGATAGCCCAATTGCCTCTGTCATTCGTCGTAATGCCTTAGTTGTGCCGCCTGAGTTGGGGCGTGACCTAGTGAAGCAGTTAATGATGGCCAATAAAATTTGGCAGATACCTGTGGTTGATGAAAAAAATCATGTAATTGGGCTGCACCTTTGGGATGAAATTGCTGTGTTGTCTGCGCGCCCTAATCTAATGGTGATTATGGCCGGGGGTAGGGGTATCAGGATGCGCCCGCATACCGAAAATTTCCCTAAACCGTTATTAAATATTGCTGGAAGGCCAATGCTTGAGCATATTATTGAGCGTGCCAAGTTAGAGGGCTTTAGCCGTTTTACTCTCTCCATTGGCTACCTTGGCCATATGATTGAGGCGTACTTTGGAAATGGTGAGAACTTAGGTGTTCAGATCAACTATCTGCGTGAAGAGTCGCCTTTGGGGACTGCTGGTGCGCTAAGTTTGCTAGAGCTAATACCCAATGCCCCATTTATAGTAGTCAATGGAGATGTGATCACTGATATTCGTTATGGTGAATTAATTGATTTTCATACGCGATATAACGCTGTAGCTACTATGGCAGTCCGAATGCATGAGTGGCAGCATCCCTTTGGAGTGGTACAAACTGAAGGTGTTGAAATTATTGGTTTTGAAGAAAAACCAATTGTTCGAAGCCATATTAATGCTGGTATTTATGCGCTGGATCCAACTGTATTGAGTGTTTTGGCCGTTGGTGAGTGTTGCGATATGCCAATCTTGTTTGAACGTTTGCAGGCAAAAAAGCAATATACGATAGCGTATCCCATGCATGAGCCGTGGTTAGATGTGGGTCGACCGGATGATTTAATTGCAGCTAATAATGCTTGAATTATATTGGAGTTTATAAATGGGAGTGAATGCTATTCTAGGCGAAATAAAATGGTGCGCAAATTGTTTAACTATGTCTACTCGGCCTCGCATTACTTTTGATGCAAGAGGGTGGTGCAATGCTTGCATATGGACGGAGAAGAAAAAAACACTCGATTGGGACTTAAGGCAACGTGAGTTGGAGGTTTTACTAAATAAGCATCGTCGTAATAATGGAGAGTTTGACTGCTTGGTGCCCTGTAGTGGGGGCAAGGATGGTTCATATGTTGCTTACAATCTAAAGCACAAATATGGAATGAATCCACTTTGCGTAACGGTAACCCCCGCTTTAACCCTTCCCTTAGGGGACCAAAATTTGCGCGCTTTTGTTGAAAGTGGTTATAACCACATCTCCATTAATCCAGATCATGAAGCAATGCGAATATTAAATAAATCAGGTTTTATTGAGATGGGCTTCCCATACTATGGTTGGCTAATCTCGATACACACCGCAGTTATTCGTACTGCCACTGCATTTAATATTGGTTTGATTTTTTATGGGGAGGATGGGGAAGTGGAATATGGAGGCTCCTCTGAAACTGTAAAAAATCCAATCTATGATGTGCATTATCAAAAAAAAGTTTATCTCGAAGGTGGTTATGAAAAGGTCTTATCAGCCTCAGGCCTAAGTGCAAGTCAGCTTCACTTCTTTCGATTTCCGGACGATATGGAGCTTAATAAGCATCAATTGTTACTCACGCATTGGTCATATTTTGAAAACTGGGACCCTTATAGAAATTACCTGATAGCAAAGGAACACTGCGGACTTCAAGAGGCAGAAGATTCAAATGCGGGTACATTTACAAATTTTTCGCAAAATGATCAAGCTTT
>RFQL01000004.1 GCA_009924985.1 Burkholderiaceae bacterium
CCTATCGCAATTACTAGCAAGACACGATCATCGCTATTGGCCAACGTGCCAACCTTTATTGAATTAGGTTACCCCAAAGTAGAGGTGCTGAACTGGCAAGGTTTAATCGCGCCCAAAGGAACGCCTAGGGCCATTATCGATAAACTCAATGTTGTTGCCAATCAAGTATTAAAAGATCCAGTTGTAAGAGAGCAAATTACCTCACAAAATAATGAGGTGGGCGGTGGGACTCCAGAAGAATTTGCGGGTCTTATTAAATCGGAGTCTCTAAAATGGGCTGCAGTAATTAAAGCAGCGGGCATCAAAGCTGAATAGAATTACTTGAGGGATTGGTATGTCCAGATACCCAAAAAGGTTAATGCAATCGCACCACAAACATGCATCAGTGCCAAACCTAAACCCCATGTAAGCTGTCCACGCTCTAGGAGAGAGACGACCTCCGCAGAAAAGCTAGAAAAGGTCGTTAGCCCTCCCAAAAAACCAGTGATAATAAAGAGTCGCCACTCTGAAGAAACAGCTGGATGATTTGCAAAATAAGCAACTGCAATCCCAACCAAATAACATCCAAGCAAATTTGAGATTAATGTACCCATCGGCACAATCGCCGAAAGACCAACCGAAACTGTGTTAAACCAAATTCTTAGCAGGGCACCAAGACCTGCCCCACAAAAAATAGCTGCGAGTGATAGACCGCTCAGTGGAAGTCCCATTATTGGGATGATGAACAGATCCTAACTAAACACATAGCCGGTATGAGCGGCAACTAATGCAAACAAAATAGCAAGACTTGTGGCGGCTGCAAGCATCACAATCAAGGTAATGATCTTTTTATTAATAGCGCCTTTATCTTCGTTATGCCATTCATTCATTGTTATCTCCCAATTTCAGCGAGGCTGTAAAAGGTCATTATCCACGATTGGGCGGGCCTAACGGCCGCGGCCAGCCTTACGCATCATTCCCTTACCACCACCAAAGCCCTGCTGCGGCTTTCCGCCTAAGCTTTGTGGCCCCTTTCCAGTTGGTGGGCGCTGAGGAGCTTTGGGAGCTTTAACTGCGGGTTTGGCTAGGGGTTTCTTCTCATCGGTCACAATGGGCTCCTGTCGATATGATGTAGCTATGTTTACTGACTATTCTATCCAAGCAATCGCATTGCCATCACAATCCATGAGGCTGCTCATGGCTACGCCGCAAAACGGTTAGGGGATAACACTGCTTTTTTGCTAGGCAGAGTTACTTTAAACCCATTAAAACACATTGACCCAATTGGCACTGTTTTAATACCCATTGCCCTTGTCCTAGCAAGCTCTCCTTTTTTAGTGGGCTATGCCAAACCAGTGCCAGTTCGTTTTGATCAACTTCGCAATCCCCGCACTGACATGATTTGGGTGGCTTTGGCTGGTCCAGGATCCAATTTCATTCAGGCTATTTTGTGGGCAGTATTTTGGATCTTAATTCTCGGTTTTGATGTCAATGAGCCATTTTTAATCTCGATGGCCAAAGCGGGTGTATTTTGGAATATTGGTCTACTCGTTTTCAACTTATTTCCCTTACCCCCTCTTGATGGAGGCCGTATCCTTGCCGGAATCCTGCCCCGAAGACAAGCCTTGATGTTTGGCAAACTAGAGCCTTGGGGCTTTTTTATTGTTTTAGGACTTCTTTTTACTGGGGTCATATCGCAGTGGTGGATGATGCCATTAAGTGACTTTTTTATTGCCATCTTACGTGCCCTCACCTCGCCGCTCAGAATGGTGTTTTCACCCTAAAAATCTACTTGGGCAAACTTAGCAATACCCTTCATAAAATTCAGGTATGCTTTGGAGCACCTAAGCAGTATTTATCCTTTGGAGGTTTATATGAAGACCCACTATTCCCGTATTGCTCTTGGAACACTTATTTCTGCTATTAGTCTAAGCATTACAAGCCCAGCGTTTGCACAGTTTGCGAAACCAGAAGATGCAGTTAAATATCGGCAAAGTGCTTTTGCGCTGATGGGCGCTCACATGGGGCGCTTGGCAGCGGTAGTGAAAGGTGAGACCCCCTACAACAAAGACGATGTGGTTCGCAATGCAGCCATCATTAGCATGCTATCTGGTATGCCATGGCAAGCATTTACCTCTGGAACCGAGAGTGGAAAAACCCCTGGTAAAAATGATGCCTTGCCAAATATATGGACAGACGGGGCTAAGTTCAAATCCGCCTCCGAGAAGATGCAAGCAGCTGTAGCCGATCTTAATAGCGCAGCGCAATCGGGTAATCCTGAAAACCTCAAAAAGGCATTGGGTGCAGCTAGTCAAACGTGCAAAGCATGTCACGATGACTTCCGCAAAAAATAATTAGCTGGCTATACGAACTGTGGTAACTGTATCTAATTAATCAGGTAATACAGTCCAACTCCTACCGCTACAAAAATCACCAGAGCAGCCAAGCGCTGCTTACCGGTGTCAATTGATTCTGTGGAAACTGAGACTTCATTAGTCACTAGGATTTTTTTATCCCCAGTAATCATGGGTCCGACTAAGGATTCTTTTTTATAGATTTGATAAAAAAGAATGGCGCCTATATGCAATGCAACCAGTGCCATGATGATGTATTGATTAAAGCGATGAATGCTCGTTAAAAAGGCAACGGTTGCATTCGATACATATTTAGTCAGCGGTCCTTGAAAAAAGATATCGTCGTCAGCAAAAAGGCCTGTGGAAGCCTGCAGGAGCACGGCCAACAAAAGCGCGATCACCGATAGTGCTCCCAGAGGATTATGGCCAAGACCTCCTGCTGTTTCCCCCTTAAGGTAAGCAACCAGTCGTTTAGGACTTGGTACAAAGTTGGCAAAGCGGGCATGCCAAGATCCCGCAAATCCCCAAATAATCCGAAAGACTACTAGGGCTAAAGCGAAGTAGCCACAATACGCATGCAATTGCATGGCATTACCGCCAATCTTTACAAAGATAATTCCAAGAACGATGCAGAGGGTAAGCGTCCAATGGAATAGACGAGTTGGTAAATCCCAGACCCGAATCTCGTGCCTCACCTTATTTAATTTCCGGGAGTTCTTTCTGAATGAGCTTCAAACCCCCTCGTAGCAACTCATCGTAACGCTTCCGCTCTGCTTTAATAGCATCGGCAGTCCATGGATAAAACCCTTGACCGGTTTTCATGCCTAAACTGCCAGCATCAACCTTGTCTTTAAGGCACTTGGCGACCTCGCCCTTGTTATTGAGTGATGGATAAATACTCGCACCCGCTGCTGCATGAATTTCTAGACCCGCATGATCGCGTTGTAGCACCGGTCCCGCTGCCAGGTAGCGGAAACCAAAACCAAAGCGCACCGCCTTATCAACATCTTCCGGGGTCACAATGCCTGCATCGATTAAATCAAAGGCCTCGCGAGAGAGTGCATGTTGTAAGCGATTAGCCAAGAATCCTGGTAAATCCTTTTTAACAGTTACCGGCACCATGCCGCACGCGCTCATTAAGCGACTCAGACTTTCAGCGACCAAGCGAGAAGTTTTTTCACCATAGATCACTTCCACACAGGGAACGATGTGGGCGGGCATAAAGAAATGCAGGCCAATCATTCGGGCGGAGGTTTTTAAGCCTTCTGCAATTTGACTGATCGGAAAACTAGAGCTATTGCTAGCCAATACAGTCTGAGGATTCACGACTTGCTCTAATTGAGCAAATAAGTCCTGCTTAATGTCTATTTTCTCAGGCACACACTCAATCACCAAATCAATCCCTGACCAATCAAACTGATTAAGCGAATCTACCAAAGAAATTAAGTGGGCTCGCTGACCAAAACCCATCTCGATTAATTTAGTTTGAAAGTAATTTGGCAAGGCTTTACAGCGCTCAGCATTTGCTTCAAATACATATGTCGTACAACCACCGCGAGCACAAACAAGTGCAACATCAGCACCCATCGTTCCGCCACCCACAATCAAAACCTTAGTATCTGCTGGATTAAATAACATCTCACAAACCTTTCAAAATGGGAGCGGTACCTGTCATCGATGGAACCATAAAATCAAAATCACAACCAATGTCTGCTTGGGTTACGGTAGTTTGATATAAACGCCGATACCCTGATTCTGGAATAGCAAGACGCTCTGCTGGTGACGCCAGAGCAGCAATGCGTTTTTGTATCTCTTCATCATCCAACTCCAGTTGCAAAAGTCTCTGACTGACATCTAAGATAATCTTGTCGCCATTACGAACGATAGCAAGGGGGCCATTCTCGGCAGATTCTGGGGTGATGTGCAATACGATTGTTCCAAATGCTGTACCACTCATTCGCGCATCCGAGATACGAACCATATCCTTAACACCAGCCTGGGCTAATTTTTTAGGGATTGGTAGATATCCCGCCTCCGGCATACCTGGGGCGCCCTTTGGTCCAGCATTCTGTAACACCAAAATATCATCAGCATTGACATCTAAATCCGGGCTATCAATCCGCAATGCCAAATCCTCTAAAGAACTAAACACGACAGCACGCCCCCGATGCTTCAATAAATCTGGGCTAGCTGCCGAGTGTTTAATCACAGCTCCCCGAGGGGCTAAATTGCCACGAAGGACCGCTAAGCCACCCACCGGAAAAATAGGATCACTTGAAATTCGGATTACTTTCCTTACTTTGGTCACTTTAGCGAGCTCGATCTCTTCACCCAGAGTTCTTCCAGAGACCGTTAGGCAATCCAAGTACAAATGAGGTTTGAGCTCTTTGAGCACTGCCATTAAGCCACCATCTTCATAAAGATGCTCCATATAATGGGCGCCACTAGGTTTGAGATCAACCAAAACAGGAACATTTCTACCTAATTGATCGACCAGATCCAAGTCCATCTGAATACCCAAGCGCGCTGCCACAGCTGTGATATGAATTAAGGCATTAGTTGATCCACCAATCGCATGCAACACAGTCAAGGCATTTGTGAGGGCTTTGGGCGTAAGAATTGCTCGTGGTGAAAATATTTTTTGATCGGCTGTTTTTGCTAACTCTACGGCTCTACGTCCAGTCAGTTCTGATAAACGAAAACGCTCTGCCATGACCGCTGGTGCAGCTGCCGTTCCTGCCAAACTAAGTCCTGCGGTCTCCACCATGCATGCAATAGTGCTAGCAGTACCCATCACCATGCAGGTTCCAGTCGTTGGCGCTAACCTGCCATTGATCTCATCGATCTCTTCTTGATCAATTTCGCCCGCTCTAAATTTTCCCCAATAGCGCCGGCAATCTGTACAAGCGCCTAAGCGATCCCCCTGATGAAGCGTCGTTAACATTGGGCCCGTGGGTATTGAAAGCACAGGAATATCCAAGCTAGCTGCCGCCATCAGTTGGGCGGGAATCGTTTTATCGCAACCCCCTACTAAAACAACTGCATCTACGGGTTGTGAGCGCATCATCTCTTCGGTATCGAGTGCCATCAAGTTACGCAAATACATACTAGTCGGAAATGCAAAGGACTCGTGGATAGATATCGTTGGAAATACCATGGGCATACCACCAGCCTGCATTACTCCGCGCTTAATGGCCTCAATCATTTGCGGCACATTACCGTGACATGGGTTGAAATCGCTGTAAGTGTTTGTGATGCCAATGATAGGTCTCTCCAGAGCGCTATCGCTATACCCCATTGCCTTGATGAAGGCTTTACGCAGAAATAGGGAGAACTCTGTATCGCCATAGCGAGTGAGCCCCTTGCGAATCCCTGTTGGGGTGCTCTGATTTACTGATACCTTCGGATCTTTCGCTACACTCATTGGATGGGTCCCAAAATGATAAAAATATCGACTTACAATGTCACATTATTCCAATAAAAGCACAAGAGAGACATGATTCCAGTCAATAGCGTATTACAGGTCGGCTTTTTCCCTGAAATCATGCAGTTAGAGATTAATCGACGCCTACTACCCGTGCCCATGCTAGACTTAAAAGGACCAGTCCCCGACCGAAATGTACAGGCCATCTTAACGCGACCCAGCTTTACCATCACCCCATCCCTGCTCGACCAACTGCCCGAAATCAAAATGATTGCTTGTTGCGGTGTTGGCTACGACAATCTCCCACTCGATTATCTAAAGCAAAAGGGGATTATTGCTTCCAATACTCCCGGTGTTCTCAACGATGCTGTTTGTGAACTTACCATTGGTCTCCTGTTTGGTCTCTTGAGAAAGATCCCAGAGGGTCACCAATTTGTTCTCCAGAAAACATGGACCGCCGAAACCTTTCCATTCACCACCTCCTTAGCTGGAAAAAAAGTGGGGATTGTGGGCATGGGTCGAATTGGACAAGAACTGGCTGCGCGTCTCTTGCCATTTAAAGTGGAGATTGCTTATCACGGTCCTAGCCGAAAAAATCTACCATATTTGTTTTTTTCCTCATTACTGGATTTGGCAGAAGAGAGTGATATCCTAATATTGACCTGCCCGGGCGGCAAGTCAACCGAGAAAATTATTAATACTTCGATCCTACAGGCGCTTGGACCGAAGGGTTATCTGATTAATGTTGCACGCGGCAGCGTTGTAAATGAAGATGATCTCATCAACGCCTTGCAAAACAAAGTTATTGCAGGTGCCGCCCTTGATGTTTTTGAGAACGAACCCAACCCAAAGGCTGATTTCTTAACTCTTTCGAATGTACTTCTTACTCCTCATATTGGAAGCGCCACACAAGAAACCCGTCAAGCAATGACCAATCTGGCAATCGATAATCTTGAGGCCTTTTTTAATCACCAGTCCCTTCCAACCCCCATTTCTTTCTAGTCGGAGATTTTGTATGTCTGCTCACACTTCTACCCTGTCTGCTGTTTTGTCCCCGGTGCTGACCCCCTTTAATGCGGATGGCAGTCCCAATGGTAAAAAGTTGTTACGTCAATGCCAATGGCTCCAGAGTAATGGGGTTGGTCAAGCTATCTTTGGGACCAACTCAGAGGCCAACTCAATGTCAGCTGGGCAAAAAATAGATGTCCTTCATGAACTTATTGCAGGCGGATTGAACCCTAAAAACATGATGCCAGGGACTGGGGCATGCTCTGTAGCGGATGCGTCTACGATGACCAAGGCTGCTGTCAAAGCAGGTTGTGCTGGGGTTTTAATGCTCCCACCCTTCTATTACAAAGATGTTGCCGACGAAGGTCTCTTTCAGTATTACGCAGAGATTATTGAGGCAGTGAGCGACACGAACCTAAAAATATATGTTTACAACATTCCGCCGGTTACAAAAGTTGGCCTGAGCGTTCCTCTTCTGGAGCGCTTAGTAAAAACCTATCCCAATACAGTAGTGGGTATTAAAGATAGTTCGGGCGATTGGCCTTATACCGAGTCCGTTATTAAGGCCTTACTTGGGTCTGGGTTTAGGGTATACGCCGGTAGTGAGGTTTTTTTGCTTCGCGCCCTACGCGCAGGTGGAGTAGGTTGTATTTCAGCGATGGCCAATGTTAATCCTAAAGCGATTGCGGACTTAGCAGCTCGCTGGCAAGAACCAAGTGCAGACCTAGCACAAGAGGCTTTAACAGCGCTTCGTTCGGTCTACGCTCAATATCCAATGATTCCGGCAATGAAGGCTGCGGTAGCCCATTACAGCAAAGACCCAGAATGGGCTCGGGTTAGGCCGCCGCTATTGGCGCTTGAGCCCAGTCAACACAGTAAACTGATTGCTGATCTTGAAAAAATTGGCTTCCAAATGCCTGGGCTTTGATACCCCAGAAAATTGGTATAGACTAACTTCCATTGGCTTAACTATTCATAAATAATCAGGAGATATTGAATGAAACTTATTAAAGCTCTCGTCGTTTGCTCTGCACTCGTTTGGGGCAGTGTACAAGCGCAGAACATTTCAATTGCAACCGGTGGTACGGGTGGAGTTTATTACCCGATGGGTGGCGGATTAGCATCGGTACTCTCCAAAAAAGTCCCGGGTATGTCTGCGACTGCCGAAGTGACCGGTGGCTCCGTTGATAACCTCAATCTCATCGGCACTGGTAAGCCCTATGTGGGCTTCTCAATGGCTGATGCTGCTAAAGATGCGCAATCGGGTCAAGATAAATTTACTGGTAAAAAAGTAGATCTCAGCACCTTACTCGTTTTGTATCCTAATCGGATGCACATTGTGACCACTGGTGCTACCGGTATCAAAACGATGCAAGACCTCAAAGGGAAGCGGGTCAGCACTGGCAGCCCTGGAAGTGCAACCGAAGTGATGGCTTTTCGTGTGATCGAGGCTGCCGGTCTTGATAAAGATAAAGATATGAGACGTGAGCGTTTAAGTGTTGCTGAATCTGTTAATGCTGTTAAAGATCGTAAGATTGATGCATTCTTCTGGGTGGGTGGTTTACCAACGGCTGCTGTTACTGATCTCGCCAATACTCCAAATACTCAAATTGTCATGATTGATCATTCCAAAGAAGTAGATGCCATGAATAAAAAATATGGCAATCTGTACTTTAAGGATGTGATCCCAAAAACAACCTACAAGGGTATGGAAAAAGACAACAATGTGATTTCAGTTGCTAATATTTTAGTAACAAGTCCGAAAATGTCTGAGAAAGACGCCTACAACATCGTTAAAGCTGTTTTTGATAATAAGATTGAGTTAGTCCGGACTCATTATGAGTACATCAGCGTCACATTGGAAGTTCAAAAAACTGCTTCCACACCAATACCTTTTCATCCTGGCGCTTTGAAGTACTTTAAAGAAAAGAATGTCAAAATGAACTAAGACTGACTAGTTGCAGAATACTATGCAGTAATGGCCGCTCATGCGGCCATTTTTTAATAGAGAATAATAAAATGAGCCAAAGTGCGATCGATAGTGCAACCCAAGAAAAATTAGATGCCCTGATTCGACAAGAAGAGGGTGACTCTAATAGCTATAAGGGCTTATTTGCGATCTTCCTAACACTTACAGCAATGGCAATGTCTTTATTCCATTTATATGCAGCCTACGCCATTGTTCCTACTCAGGTATTAAGAACTGTCCACGTTAGCTTTGTACTTTTTCTGCTGTTCTTAAGTTTCCCACTCACTGCTAAGTTTAAAAATCGGCTGATGTGGTGGGATATTATTTTTTCCTTAGCAGCCATCTATATTGCCTATTACGCCATCTCGGGTGGCGATAATTTTGGTGACCGTAACACCGCACCAAACTCAACGGATGTGCTCATTGGCGTGGGGCTTATTCTGTTAATCTTGGAAGGCGTACGCCGAACCAACGGCATGATTCTGGTTACCGTTACCGTACTTTTTTTGATGTATGCATTGTTTGGTGACCATTTACCCGCTCCATGGACCCATAAAGGTTACTCCGTCGACCGCCTTGTCGGTTTTATGTACATGACCCTGGAGGGCGTCTATGGGACTGCTGTAGATGTATCGGCAACCTTAATTATTTTATTTACGATCTTTGGCGCTTTCCTACAATTTACCGGGGCTGGTAAATTCTTCATCGATTTCTCCTTTGCCGCCATGGGTGGCAAATCATCAGGGGTTGGACGAACCATTGTTCTATCCTCTTTTCTATTGGGTGGACCATCTGGCTCTGGTGTCGCCACAACGGTGACAGTGGGTTCTGTTGCCGCTCCGATGCTAGATAAAGTTGGCTATGAGAAAAACGCTGCGGGCGGTCTTTTAGCAGCCGGTGGTTTAGGTGCGATTATTTCACCGCCTGTATTAGGAGCAGCCGCCTTCTTGATTGCTGACTTTCTCCGAATCTCCTACCTAGACGTCTTACTAATGTCGTGCATTCCAACCATTTTGTTTTATCTGGGTCTCTTTACGATGGTGGAAATTGATGTGCGTAAATACGGGATGAAGGCAATTCATTTTGAGACCGTGGAAAGCGCCTGGTCGCTTAGTAAAAAATATTGGTTCCACTTCTTCTCGCTCATTTCAATTGTTGTCTTCATGATGATGGGTTTCTCACCCATCATGTCGGTATTTTGGGCAACGGTTGTTTCCGCATTAACAAGCATGTTGCGTCGTGATACCGCCATCCTTTCTTACGATTGGCTTACTGGTAAGCAGCCTTTTCTAAAAGGTCTCTATGAATCTAACTTAACGAAGGCTCTTTCCTCTGGGTCCACGGGTGTTCTAGCTATCGCAGCAACCTGTGCTGGCGCCGGTCTCATTGTCGGTACCGTTACGCTGACTGGCTTAGGGCTTAAATTTAGCTCGATCGTGATTGCATATGCAGGCGGCTCATTACTTTTAACGGCTATCTTTACCGCCCTGATTGTTTGGATTGTGGGTCTGGCTGTACCCGTCACCGCCTCCTACATTATTTGTGCAGTAATCGCTGCTCCAGCCTTGATTAATCTTGGGGTACCTGCCTTTGCCGCACATATGTTCATCTTCTACTACGCTGTTTTATCAGAGGTATCGCCACCGACAGCCCTGTCACCCTTTGCGGCAGCGGCAATTTGTAAGGGCAATCCTTACAAAACAACTTTGCAGAGCTGGAAATACGTCGCTCCGGCCATATTAGTGCCCTTTATGTTTGTTCTGGATAAGTCAGGGGTAAGCCTCTTACTCATGGGCTCTACCACTGCCTTAGCACAAGCTAACTGGATCGATATTGCTTGGTCAACCTTTACAGCAATTGTGGGTATCATTTCTCTTGCTGGTGGTTTACAAGGATGGTTTATTGAAAAAACAAATATTATTGAGCGTCTCTTAATGATCGTATCAGGTGTCGCTCTTGCCTATACATCACCTACAAGTGACATGATTGGCTTTGCGGGCTTTGCAATCGTCTTAGTCATTCAGTTCTTTAAATACTTCAAGGTAAGACCTAAACAAGCCAGCTAAGTCCCGTCATAAAAAAAGCCAGTATTGAACTGGCTATTTTTCTTGTTCTACGGGATTGCTATTTACTTACCAATCTTGCTCCAAGCAGATTTGCCAGCATATTTTTTCACCGCGGCTTCATCAAACTCAAATCCTAGTCCAGGAGTTTTATGTAAGATCAGGTCACCATTCTTGAAGGCTAATTGTTTATTCACCAAACGTCTAAAATTTAAGACCTGATTATCGGGGAAGAACTCTACAAAGCGGGCATTGGGAGTTGCTGCAACGAGTGGGGCGTGCAGATCATGAAACCAATGAGGACATACGGTGATCCCTTTGGAGTCGGCATACGCTGCAATCCGCCTAAACTCACTGATCCCACCGCATACCGCCGCATCGGCTTGCAAGATACCAGCGCCACCGACGTCGACTAATTCTCTAAAACGCCAACGGCCCACTTCAATTTCTCCGGTAGCAATCGTGATCGATGTCCTTTTAGCTAAGCGAGCATGCAAATCAATGGCATCGGGAGAGAATGGCTCTTCTAGCCAATACGGGTTGTATTTCTCAAAACGGCGGACATACTCCATCGCGGTTGGCAGATCATGCCAAGCATTATTTGCGTCTAAGGTCAGCAACACATCCTCGCCAATTGCACTACGTGCAGCCTTCACGCGCGCCTCTTCCTCGCGCGGCGATAAACGCCCCACTTTCATTTTGACTGCTTTAAAGCCCAGTTTTACAAAGGACTCCATCTCCTTTCCTAATTTGGCAGGAGTTTTACCTTCTAGGTAGTAGCCACCACTTGCGTAGGCTGGTACACGATCATCCACCACGCAGCCCATAAACTGATGCAAAGGCAAACCGACAGAACGAGCATTAAGATCCCAAATAGCAGTATCCAAAATCGAGATGCCACGCATCACCGACCCAGCCCGTCCTTGCAGAATAGATTCTGCATACATATCATTCCAGAGTCCTTCACTACGATGGCTATTTTGCCCAATTAATTTGGGGGCCAAAAGTTGCTCAACCGCAGTCTTAGCGATATCGCCTGCTGCAGAGCCAACATAACAAAACCCTAAACCCTCAATACCATCTCGGCTTCGCACTTTAACGATGCAATAGTGACGCTCACTAACCGTGCGGGTTGAAAAGGACGTAACAACATCTAAGGGAATGGGGACTGCTGCAACCTGAACGGATTCAATAATCGGCATTTTTACTCCTACTAAAGGGCAATCAAAGAAAAACGATTGTAGCGATTATTTTCCGCTTGCCTCAGACAGGCAGCGCTTCATAAAAGTATCTTTTGCGGCATCAATTAATTTACGCTGGCGTGCATTACCCTCGCATTCGGATCGTACTTGCGCCATGCAATCGTCATATGAGACAAGTTTGGGGGTGGGGTTAGCTGTATTTTGGCTTGCTGACTGTGGAGTACAGGTCTTGCCCGATACCTCTGCTGAGGGGGCAAAAGTAAAAAAGGCTACGGTCATTAAGGATATTTTCATCATCGCTACCTCCAGGTGATGGTTTTTCCATCGTACCTACTTTGCCTTCATAAAAATGTTGCAGCACCGCATAAAGCTTACCCCTATATTTGGGGATATTGGATAATCGGTGAGTGCTACAAAAAAATATCCTCGGGGCCAAAAGGCTGCATATTCTTTTTAAGTTAGCGGGAGCTTGTTTTTCTTTCTTCATCATGCTTGCCATTACTAGCTCAATGGTGAATGCCCAATCTACTCCGGCTAATAAAGCGCTTCAATCAAAGCCGGTTAGCAAGCAAAGAGGGATTCAGGTTAATCAGCGCCAAGCAACGAAACCGGCCCAAAAAACTGTTGCTTCCCTAACCGATCCTGGTTCCGAGGAATATAGTCAATTTGACGCTGCGCCTGACTTTAGGGTTACGCGTGATTGCATGCAACGTGGTTTTCGAGACAGCAGATTTCCTCAACGAATCGGAATTGAAGACCCAGAATTTTTAGAGTACTTTAAAAATCAAACGACTCGTTTTTTTAATACGATTCAAGGCTCATGCATTCCCTATGTTGCCGCGTTTGGCAAACGTAATCGACTGGAGTCCCTGAGCATCATGAACGGACCGACCCGAAATGAAAAGTCACAAATACTTACGTTTACTGTATCTTCTTTTGGGGGATACCGCGTACAAGAAGAAAACTTGATCGACCAAATGCAATTCTGGACTGAGGTTTATATCCCACTACAGGAGGTGCTTTATGATCCGCAGCGCCTTGGAGATAAATTACCTGTAGAGCTCGTATGGGAACTGAATACTATTGTGAAGCAAATTTATTTAGACGATGTGAGCGCTTCTGAAAATACTGCCAAACAGGTCCGCGTAATTGTTGACTTTGGAACACGTGATCGTTGGGCACAGATTTGGGCAGTTGAAATTATTAATCCAGAAACAAGTCAAGTAGTCGCAGATGCGTTTTGGCTCAATCGACCTGAAATTCCAGGCTCCTTTTTTACCTCCAGTGGTGAGTCGATCGAACGTAGTTTTTGGACGAATCCTCTCAGTTATCGACGAATTTCTAGAGGGGTTGGGCAAGTTTTAATTCGTTCAAAACCGAACCCCAATAATTCTCAGGCACAAAACAAAGACCGACGCTATCGTACCCATATGGGAATCGATTATGCGGCGCCAAGAGGAACACCGGTGTTTAGTGTTGCAGACGGAACAGTGGTCTATATTGGATTTAGCGGAGCTTATGGAAAGTTAATCATTATTGAACATCCAGGCAACTACCGAACTTACTATGCCCATTTGAGTAATTTTAATAATGAATTGTTGGTTGGCAACGCTATTCGTCGAGGAATGGAAATCGGCTATGTAGGCTCCACTGGTCGATCAACCGGGCCTCACCTGCACTATGAGTTACGTAAGAATGGAATTTACGTTGATCCCTATAACTCAAAGATACAGTTAGATTTATGGTCTATGCGGCCAAATGATAGCGGTCAATTTACTAAACAGCTTCTATTACTTGGTAACATTGATCCTGAATGACGCTGCTATGTTAAATACTCTGTGCCTTCAGTCCGTATCCTGCATACGCGGGGGGAAAACTTTATTTAGTAATCTTAATCTAAAAATAAAGTCTGGGACTATTTTGCGCATCTCGGGTGATAACGGCTCTGGTAAGTCTAGTCTGTTGCGCATTCTTTGTGGACTCTTAGCGCCGCAATCTGGAGAGGTGATTTGGGGAGATCAAGCGATTAACAAGGATCGCGATCAGTTTCATAGTGAACTGATTTATCTGGGTCATATTCCTGCTTTAAAAGCTGATTTCACAGCACTAGAGAATCTAATTAGCTTAGCACTGCTTGGTGGTCAAGTCATTACTGCAAAGGAGGCATTACAAGCACTTACTACGGCAGGTCTTGCTGATCAAGCCCATCGCGTGGTGCGTACCCTATCCCAAGGTCAAAAGCAGCGTATAGCCCTTGCGCGCTTGCGCTTACCCCAGCCAAAGCCCCTTTGGATCCTCGACGAGCCTTTTAATGCTCTAGATCAAAAATCCAATCAACTACTCCAATCATTATTAGTAGAACATGTGCAGCATGATGGAATCGTGGCATTGAGCAGTCATCAAACCCTAAGCATGTATGATGACCCACAAGTTGTTAGGCTTGAACTATGAGTCACCCTGCATCGAGTTTTTCTATCTTTATCGGTATCATTCGCCGCGACCTACAGCTTGCTCTGCGGCGGAAGAGTGATAGTCTTTCTGCATTGATTTTTTTTGCTGTCGTGGCTAGTTTGTTTCCTCTCGGTATTGGACCCGAGACAAAACTCTTAATGCAAATCGCACCCGGAATGCTGTGGATTGCGGCATTGTTGGCAGCCATGCTGTCTTTACATAAATTGTTTACTGAGGATTTTATCGATGGGTCTTTAGACCAAATTTTACTGAGTACGCTTCCCTTGCCGCTGGTGGTCTTGGCAAAGACAATTGCCCACTGGCTAAGTAGTGGTCTGTTATTAGCACTTGTCTCGCCGATTTTGGCTCTGCAATTTAATTTACCATTTGATAGCGTTGGCGTGCTCTTTTTATCGCTTCTCTTAGGTACACCTCTACTTAGTTTGATTGGCTCAATTGGCGCAGGCCTAACCTTAGCCAGTCGTGGGGGTGGCACCCTTTTATCTTTAATCATTCTCCCACTAGTAGCACCAGTCCTTATTTTTGGGGCAGGTGCCATCGAGTCTTACCAAGCCGGCTTAGGCTTAACAGCCCATTTTTCGCTTTTGGGTGCAATGCTGGCAATCGCTTTGTTTCTCGCCCCTATTGCCGCCGCTGCTAGCCTTCGGATTGCATTGGAATGAACCTATTTGGTCTCATAATTCGACTTACAATAGTTGCCGACACTACCATTAAGAACTGCTGAGCTATTTTGTCTATACGCGATAACAACTGGTTTAAGTACGCCCCACCACAACGCTTTTATGAGCTCTGCGGGACCCTTATCCCCTGGTTTGCGATTAGCGGGGTAATCCTCACCATCATCGGCCTAGTGATCGGCCTCGGTATCGCTCCAAGCGATCATCAGCAAGGAAATTCCTACCGCATTATCTTCATTCATGTTCCAGCGGCTTGGATGTCCATGCTAATTTATGTCGTGATGGCATTTTGGGCAGCGATTGGCCTTATTTTCAATGCGCGTTTAGCAAGCATGTTGGCCTTATCGCTCGCCCCCACTGGGGCAATCATGACCTTTATTGCACTCTGGACCGGAGCGGTTTGGGGCAAGCCCACATGGGGCACTTGGTGGGTCTGGGATGCACGCTTAACCTCCGAGCTTGTTTTATTGTTCTTGTATTTTGGTTTTTTATCACTCCACGCTTCAATCGACGATGTGCGTAAAGCAGATCGTAGCGCCGCCTTATTGGCCATTGTTGGGGTCGTTAATGTACCAATTATTTATTTCTCAGTAAAGTGGTGGAACACTCTGCACCAAGGGGCATCCATTAGCCTAACAAAGGCTCCAACGATGGCGACACAAATGCTGACCGGAATGCTCATCATGGTTTTTGCGTTTTGGATGTACTCCCTTGCCGCGGCCTTGTATCGTTGCAGTATTCTGATAATCGAGCGTGAGCGACATACCCAATGGGTAAGGGAGACTCTCTAATGTTCCACTGGTCAAGCTTTTCCGAGTTCTTGCACATGGGGGGGTATGCCCTTTATGTCTGGGGGGCTTATCTGGTCACCGCCCTAGTCTTGCTTATCGAGGTTTTAAGGCTCAGGGGCAGGAATCGAGCCCTCAGAAAAACCCTAATTTCAGAATTCGACGAGTCTTCAAAAACTTAGGCAAAATACGAGGTTATGAAACCCCGTACAAAACGCGGTCTTGCGATCGCTGGCGGTCTAGCATCTTTAGGGATCGCAACCTACCTTGTCTTGCAAACCTTTCAAAGTAATTTGGTGTTCTTCTTTAGTCCTTCTCAAGTAGTAGCAAATGAAGCGCCAAAGAATAAGCCTTTTCGCATTGGAGGATTGGTCAAGGAAGGAAGTATTCAGCGAGATCCGGGTGGTCTCAAAGTATCGTTTATCGTGACAGATACCGCACATGATGTTCGAGTTCAGTACGAGGGTCTTTTACCAGATCTTTTTAAAGAAGGTAAAGGCGTGGTGGCACAAGGACAGCTTGGTAATAATGGATTATTCGAGGCTAAACAAGTTCTTGCTAAACACGATGAAAACTATATGCCCCCAGAAGCCGCTGAGGCACTTGAGAAAGCAAAGTCAAAACAACCTCAAACTGCTCCCACCTTGCAAGAGTCATCAGGAGCTAAAAAATGATTGCTGAAATTGGTCAATACGCTTTAGTACTGGCTTTGTTTACTGCCATCATTTTGGCGATATTCCCTATTCTGGGTGCACAGAGCAATCGCCCGCAACTGAATGCCATTGCTAGGCCTGCCTCATGGGGGCTCTTTATTTGGGTTGTGATCTCGTATATTTGCTTGACCATTACATTTGTGCAAAATGATTTCAGTGTTCTTTATGTAGCACAAAACTCCAACTCAAACCTTCCCCTCATCTACCGAATCTGTGCCGTCTGGGGTGGTCATGAGGGTTCAATTCTGCTGTGGGCTCTGATGTTGGCGAGTTGGACTCTAGCCGTTGCAGTATTTTCAAAGCACCTACCTGACAAAATGGTTGCCAGAATTTTAGGAGTTCTGGGTATTTTGAGTATTGGTGTTTTATTGTTTACGCTCTTAACGTCCAATCCGTTTGATCGTTTATTTCCTCCAGCACCCGAAGGCAGAGATCTAAATCCCCTTTTGCAAGACCCGGGGATGATCATTCATCCACCATTTTTATACATGGGTTATGTAGGCTCAGCGGTTGCTTTTGCCTTTGCCATCGCCGCCTTACTATCTGGCCGTTTAGACGCAGCCTGGGCACGTTGGTCGCGCCCATGGGTCACGACTGCATGGTGCTTTTTAACCATTGGTATTGCCTTGGGTAGCGCATGGGCCTACTATGAATTGGGCTGGGGTGGATGGTGGTTTTGGGATCCTGTCGAGAATGCATCCTTCATGCCTTGGTTAGTTGGCACTGCATTGATTCATTCATTGGCAGTTACTGAAAAACGTGGTGGCTTTAAGATGTGGACCGCCCTCTTAGCCATTCTTGCTTTTTCACTCTCTTTGTTGGGTACCTTCTTAGTTCGCTCGGGCGTCATCACCTCTGTGCATGCGTTTGCAACCGATCCCGAACGTGGAATCTTTATTCTAGGGTTTCTCGCTTTTGTGGTGGGGGGCTCACTTTTGCTCTTTGCATGGCGCGCGCCCAAAGCGAATATCGGTGGTAATTTTGAAACCGTATCGCGTGAAGGTATGTTACTTGTCAATAACGTTTTATTACTCGTAGCTGCTGCAGCTGTTTTACTGGGTACCCTATACCCGCTTATCTTAGATGCTCTTAACTTAGGCAAGATCTCTGTGGGCGAGCCTTACTTTGAGGCGGTATTTGTTCCACTCATGACCCCTGCATTGTTTTTAATGGGGGTTGGACCAATTGCCCGGTGGCGCCAGTCCCCACCCATTGAACTAGTTCTGAAGTTGAAGTGGGCTTTTGCGGTTAGCGCCATTACCGCCGTCATTGCACCAATCGTGCTGCGCTCATGGACCCCAATGATTGGTTTTGGTTTCTTAGTTGCTGCGTGGATTATTAGCTCAGGCATTACGCAATTAGTGGATCGTGCTCGTATTAATCCGGATCGATCCTGGTGGCAGAATTTACGAATTCAGCCTGCTGGCTATTACGGTATGCTGATGGCCCATTTCGGAGTGGCGGTATTTATTATTGGCATCACCGCAGTGCGTGGCTTTGAAACCGAGCAAGATGTGCGAATGCAGGTGGGTGGCGTCTCTCAATCAGGTGGCTATGATTTCCAATTGGTTTCCTTAAAGACCATCGCCGGTCCTAATTATGCTGCTATACAGGGTCATTTTGATGTAAGCAAAAACGGTAAGCCAGTAACGAGTCTCTATCCCGAAAAGCGCGTCTATACAGCCAGTCAAATGCCAATGACCGAAGCAGCTATTGACTCTGGGATAACACGCGACCTATATGTTTCATTGGGTGAGCCCATTAATGAAAATGAATGGAGTGTACGCATCTATCACAAGCCGTTTATTGATTGGATCTGGGGCGGTTGTTTGCTAATGGCGTTAGGTGGTTTCTTGGCGATTACAGATCGACGTTATCGAAAGAAAGCGGCCTGAGATGAAACGGTATCTCATTCCGCTGCTAATCTTTGTTGTACTGCTCGTTTTTTTAGTGATTGGGCTTCAGCTCAAACCTCGTGAGGTGCCGTCACCTTTTATTGGTAAGCCTGCGCCAACGTTTTCTCTACCAGTGTTAGGTAAAGAACAAGCTGCCTTTTCTCCCGATCAAATGCAGGGTAAAGTTTGGATTCTCAATGTCTGGGCATCATGGTGTGTAGCGTGCCGAGAGGAACATCCTTTGTTAGTGGATTTTGCAAAATCTCAAAGCACTCCTCTCATTGGCTTAGATTACAAAGACAAACCCGAGGCTGCTAAAGCATGGTTAAAACAATATGGTGATCCCTATCAACTTTCTATTTCCGATCTAACTGGTCAAGTAGGCATTGATTACGGCGTGTACGGAGTTCCGGAAACCTTTGTTATCGATCGATCTGGAATCATTCGATATAAGCATATTGGCCCCCTCACAAAAGAAGCAATGAGCCAAAAAATTATTCCGCTGATTAGAAAATTAGAGCAATGAAGTTCACACAACTTTCTATTCTTTCAAGCCTTTTAGCGCTCTTCGTGATTAGCACTGCTGTGAGCGCCCAAGTAACTACCGGTGATACTTCGGCAAAGATCGCCACACCAGTTTCTAGCAATCCTGATTTAGAAAAAAAAGTATTAGAGCTTTCCAATGAGCTGCGCTGCCTTGTTTGCCAAAACCAAACCATTGCAGACTCCAATGCTGATTTAGCGGTTGATTTGAAAAATCAGGTGCGCAAACAACTAAGCGAGGGTCGTTCTAAAGAGGAAATCCTCAAATACATGACCGATCGTTATGGTGACTTTGTTCTATATAAGCCACCCTTTAATGCTGCAACGATCATGCTCTGGGTAGGCCCTTTTTTATTAATGGTGTTTGGGCTATTTTTCTTGGTTCGTCAGATTAAACAGCGTCGGCAAGACCTTTTGGGTGAATCCTTCACTGCCCAAGATATTCAGCGTGCTCGGCAACTACTCGAACGGAAGACGGATAATCAGTAATGACCATTTTTATCATCCTCGCCCTCATCATGACTGTACTTGCGGTCCTGATTATTGTGATTCCGTTTCGGAGAAAAAAATTAGATTTTCAAAAAATTTCGCTCGAGCAAGATGAAAACATCGCCATCTTACGTAATCAATTGAGTCAGTTTGAGCTAGATTTTAAAGAAGGGCGCATTAGCCAAGAGCAGCTTGCAGAATCTCGTCTTGATATTGAGAAACGTCTTTTACAAGAAGAGCATGCGATTGCCGCCGATCAATTTACTTCGGAGAATCCTAAGCAGGGCAGTGGTAGGAAGTGGCCAACTATTTGGATTGCAACCGGCTTACCTGTATGTGCCATCCTGCTTTATCTCCTGGTTGGCTCACCACTTGCCCTCTATCTGCCAGAAGCAAACCAAGGGCAACCGCAGCTTAGCCAACAGGATATTGAGGGAATGGTAGAACGTCTGGCTGAGAAGCTCAATAAAGAGCCTAATAATGCGGAAGGCTGGCAAATGTTAGGTCGTTCGTATGCTGCCCTCCAAAAAATGACCGAGGCTCTTGCTGCCTATAAAAAGGCTTTGGAGCTAAGTCCTAATAATGCCCAATTAATGGTGGATTACGCCGATTTACTCGCTTTCCAAAACAAGAGTATTCGGGGTGAACCGATGCGTCTAATCCAAAAAGCCCTGCAACTAGAACCTAACAATCTCAAAGCCCTCGCTTTGGGTGGAACAGCTTCTTTTGAGCTAGGTGACTTTAGGAAGGCTGAGGATTATTGGACCAAAGCGAAGAACTTGGTACCTGCCGATAGCGAGTTTGCTCGAGGCATGACAGAAAATATTGCCTCTGCAAAAGCAGAGGCTGCAAACCAAGTAAAAAAATAAATGGGTTTAACCTAAGACCAAAACGGGAAAATTGCTGTGAACGATCACTGCGTGAGTTTCGCTTCCTAGCAAAATCCCTTTTAAGCCAGTATTTTTATTTGATGCCATCACAATGACATCCCCCTTGGCTTCTTTAGCAGCCTCAATAATGCCCTCAAATACATTAACATTTTGGACATGCATCGTATGGACTAGTAACTCTGCGCCAATTTTCTCGTGTGACTGAGCAAGAATTTTCTTTGCAAAAGATTCGCATACTTTTTTATGTGCAACATCCGAGAATGGCACCCCCATCGTACTATCGGCATACGCAATGGGGCGGCAATGGATCAGAGACATAAACCAAAGTTACCTTAGCCCCATCTGCCTTTGCTAGTTCTTTAACCTTTTCTAAGGATTTCTGACTAAGATCGCTACCATCAATGGGTACTATTAGATTCTTAAACATACCTTGCTCCTTAGAAATAGTTTGGGGATTTATACTGTCAAGTCCATACTAAGTCTTATTACCTAAACATGTAGGGATGCTGATCAAAATGCTCAAGTATTTAGCCCCATATTTATCCTTCTTAATTTGCTTATTTGTCATTGATCTCATTTGGCTATTGGGTATTGCTAAGGGGCTTTATCGTTCGGAAATGGGTTCACTAATGGCCAGCCATCCTAATTTAGTGGCTGCACTAGCGTTTTATCTCCTCTACGGTCTTGGAGTAAGCCTTTTTGTTGTTTATCCCGCTCTCCAAAAGCAATCCTGGCTTGATGCCTTGCTATACGGTGCCCTATTTGGGTTCTTTTGCTACATGACCTATAACCTAACCAACCTCGCAGTCATTCAAGGCTTTCCTACTAAATTAGCCTTGATTGACATCGTCTGGGGCAGTTTTTTGACAGCCGCCTGCTCCGTATTTGCATACTGGATTAGCAATTCCTTATTCCCTTGGTTTAAAAATTAATGGCTTTTTTTAGGCCCACTATCCTTGATTCATTTAAAGGCTATAAGCAAGCCTATTTTTTTGAGGATGTATTAGCTGGTATCACAGTTGGAGTGGTTGCCCTCCCCCTAGCGATGGCTTTTGCAATTGCTAGCGGCCTAAAACCAGAGGCCGGAATTTATGCAGCGATTGTCGGGGGCTTATTGGTAGCTCTTTTGGGTGGTACCAAAGTTCAAATTGCAGGGCCGGCAGGTGCTTTTATTGTGATTGTGTATGGAATTGTTGATCGCTATGGTGTTGCTAATTTACTTTTAGCAACAAGCCTATCAGGAATATTTCTGTTCCTCATGGGTGTATTTCGCCTAGGGACACTTGTTCGTTTTATCCCTGTTGCCGTAATTGTTGGCTTTACTAACGGTATTGCAGTGTTGATTATCCTGTCTCAAATTCGAGACCTGCTGGGCTTACAGATTGACAAAGTACCCTCGCAATTTTTTAGCTTAGTTCAATCTCTGTATCAAGAGATTGGTACATTTAACCCGTTTGCGATTTTTTTATCGCTTGCGAGTCTAGCTATCTTGGTGATCTGGCGAATCAATAAAAAACGCTTTGGAATGCTAGGGAATGTGCCTGGAACTATTTTTGTTTTAATTGCCGCCACTCTAACGACCAGCATTTTCTCCCTACCAATTGAAACAATTGGTAGTCGCTTTGGTGGCATTCCATCCTCCTTACCTAGCCCTCAATGGCTGGGCATCTCTTGGGAAAGCGCTCAATTTTTAATAGCCCCAGCGATGACCCTAGCTCTTTTGGGTGCTATTGAATCCCTACTCTGTGCTCGCATCGCAGATGGCCTGACCCACTCCCGTCATCAACCGAATCAAGAGCTCATGGGCCAAGGAATTGCTAATTTTTGCGTGCCGTTTTTAGGGGGTATGCCCGTCACGGGAACAATTGCACGCACCGTTACAAATATTGAGTCCGGAGCTCGAACCCCTATTTCAGCAATCGTTCACTCATTAACCCTACTACTCATTATTATTTTGGCAGCCCCTTTAGCAAAAGATATCCCTCTTGCATGCTTAGCTGCCATTTTAATTTACATCGCCTGGAATATGGGTGAATGGAACAAGTTTATTGATTTCAAACAATTTCGGCTGCCGTATCGCATTACGATGATTAGCGTCTTTCTCTTAACGGTCATGGTTGATTTAACAGTGGCTGTTGAGGTCGGTCTTTTGCTGGCATTCTTGACCTTTATCTACCGAATCTCTAGTCTTAGCCGAATTGAACGTACACAAGCGCAAGACTACCCATTCTTGGAAGATCTAACTGGCAAGGTAATGGGTTACCGAATCTATGGAGCCCTGTTCTTTGGAGCCGTCCAATTGCTGGAGGAGATTGAAAATAATCTTCCACAAAATGCAGTGGTTCTTGACTTTAAGAATGTGATTTATATTGACTCAACGGGTATGGATAGTCTTTCTGAACTAATCCATCACTGCCATAAACAAGGGCTTACGGTATATATTTGCGGGCTTGCACACCAGCCTCATGATATTGCAAAACGGTCTTGCTTTTATCAAAAAATGAATGCAGATTATTTCTGTCACGATCTACAAGCTGGCTTACAAAAGGCTAGGCAAAGTATTGCTTAGTGTAATGTTTATTACGCCACTCAGTGCACCCAACCCTTACGACGCTCATAGATTACAAAAAGAACTCCCCAGATCACAATTGAGGCATACGCCCAAATCCACGATATCCGATCGGTTTGTGAGCCACTCAAATCAAGAACAAATCCGAATATTGCCGGACCAAGAAGTCCGCCACCAAAACCCATTAAGGAATGTAAGCCCATTGCAGCTCCCTTCATCTTTGGATTGGCACTCGTCACCAAACCTGCAGTTAAGGTCGCTGAATCTGCCATGATAAAAATAGCGTGACCTATTGCTAAAGCTAAAATTAACCAGCTAGCATGACCCATTGAATAGGCCAGAGCAATGCCAAAGATAGCGCTGGTGATCATCACAATACAAATCCATTTTTGGCGGCCTATTTTAAGAGCTAACTCATTACCCAATATAGATGCTGGCACCCCAAAGAAATTAATGACTCCAGCTAGGGTGGTGGCTGCTAAGAAAAATTCCACTCCAGATAACTGAGTACTTAAAATAAAGAATGCGACAAGCCAACTGCGCGATGCAAATAGTTCTAAGGAATGAAAGGTATAGCCAAGAATGTAACCAGATGCATTGCGATCCTCTAAGACCTGCTGCCACTTTGCTATCGGAAAAACATCTTTCCAATTAATTTGCATTCTGTCGTGCCAGTGTCTAACATGCATGGGACGTATCCAGAAATAAACAATCGCCAGAGAGATGGTGGGGCCTAGTGCAACCCACTGATAAACAAGGCTCCAATCTCCTAAATGAAGAATCCAACCAGATACAACATAAGATAATCCAGTACCAACGCCGAAGAAGGCAGTATAAAAAGAGATGTGGCGCGTGATCTCGCCTTGCGTTAAACGATCCGATAAAATCTTCAATCCCGGCATATAGGTAGCCGCCAATCCAGAACCACTAACAGCCATACACATACATCCACTGAAAAAATCGTTCGCCAGAAAGCCCATTCCCAATAACCCAGCGATTGCCAAAGTACTACCCAGCAAATAAATACGGCGCGCATCTATTTGATCGGTCATTGCAGTTGCAAAGGGTACCAAAAGAACATAGCCAACAAAGAAGGAGCTAGCGATTAAACCAGATTCAAAATTACTAAGGCCCCATTCATCTTGCAAAGTAGTTAAGGTAACTGCATACGCAGCAAATCCTAATAAAGCTCCAATTTGTGCCAGTAGCATCAGTGCCGTATTACCTTTCAAAATACTCATGAATAGGTCTTATTGATCGTGACGAAGTGGTGGCTCTTGAAAGCTATTACGACGGAACGTAATCACTAAAGTATCGCGATACCCAGGACTAGCAATTGGTTGTATTGGGGTAGTTTCATGAATCATCTTGGCATCATTGAGTAATAAAGCACTCCAGGAATCTTGTAAAGTAAAGCGTAAGCCGATCGAGCCCTCAGCTTCAAAAATACGGGTCTCGCCACCTTTGACCCCAACCCGATCCACCAAGATCACAGCCACAAAATCAACCCCATCTCGATGAGCACCCTCTGGCGTAGGGCGACCAATTCCATCGCTGGTATCAATCCGGAAAGGATGCACCTCTATAAACCACGTTGGTGATGGTGCGATGTTATCTAGTAATTGGGTAATCTTACTAATCAACTGCTGCCAATGCTGATTTTTAGAAAGCTCGGGCTGCAAAGGCTTAAACCAACGCTCAATACCACCATGTAATGCGTTGTAATCCAACGATTGCCAATGCGCTCGATGCGGCGCCAACTCGAGATTGGTACCCCGTACGATGTAGCTCGCATGCCTTCGATAACGGTACCGTCCGCCATCCTTGAGATAGGGATCACGGGGCAAATGATCCCAGAAGGCCTTTAGGGTACTTAGATTTTCTAACGATAAATTAGTCTGCTTTGCGAAATGGTCTGGGGATAATACGGCAAATCCCCGTTCGCTAAATTGCGGGCTAAATTGTTCCAAGGAAGTAAAGGGAGGGGTCAACATATCGCGTTAATCATCAACATTTTTTGGTTTCGCTGCCTCTATCTCTAGGTGCTGGGCAAACTGGGCATATAAGCCATTTGGAAACCCGGTTACGATTGTTAAGGTTTTAGGAGGCCGGGTAAGAAGTAACCTGATGCCAATAAAAACAGTCATTACCAGAGCAATAGTCTCCGAAACAAGGGCGGTTGGTCTAGAGGCTAGCTGATACAAAAGGTTCATGGATATATCATTGTATTTTTAACAATTATGCCCTGATTGATCAAATAACTATGAACTCAAATTCTTTGCGTGTTGCCCTAATTACAGGTGCTGGAACCGGTATTGGGAAAGCGGCTGCCAAAGCCCTCCTTGCTGATGGCTTTTGTATCGTATTAACCGGTCGTAAGATGGAGCGGCTCACAAATGCGATCGAAGAAATTGGGGGTAACGATAAAAACTGCCTAGCGGTCTCATGCGATATTGGTAAACCTGATGAAGTAAAAGCCTTATTTGCTGCTCTCAAGAGTAAGTTTGGTCGCATTGACGTACTTTTTAATAATGCCGGCACAGGTGCCCCAGCCATTCCTATGGATGAGCTTACTTATGAACAATGGATGAATGTGGTGAATAGTAATTTATGCGGTGCGTTCTTATGCTCCCAAGAGGCAATACGCATGATGAAAGCACAATCCCCACAAGGTGGTCGTATTATAAATAACGGCTCGATCTCTGCTCACGCTCCACGCCCAAATACCGCTCCCTATACATCCACTAAACATGCAATTACTGGACTAACTAAATCAATTTCATTAGATGGTCGTCCGTTTAATATCAATTGCGGGCAAATTGATATTGGCAATGCTGCCACTGAAATGACCGAGCGGATGGCCAATGGCATTATGCAGGCTGATGGATCGATCAAAGTAGAGCCTCGTATGGATGTTGACCATGTTGGTCAGGCGGTTTTGCACATGGCAAAGTTACCGCCCGAGAGCAATGTCTTATTTATGACCATCATGGCTAGCAAAATGCCATTTGTAGGTCGTGGCTAATTATTAGAACTGGTAGGCTAAGCCGAGCTAACCTGAATGGGATTATGGCTAAGTGAGCCGATATATGTTTTCTTGAAATCCATCGATGAATATATCAACAGGCCATGTAATGCGACAACGCTCAGGAAATTAAGGGCTAGAGATCTGCGTAATCTCATCAAGTTACTTCAATATGATTATTTAAATCCAACCCTATCTAAGATTCGTTGCGCTGCCACCTGATTACGTCCAATAGCAGCCACTGAGACCTTCTCAACCTGATAAGGGCCCAAAACTTTTAGGGCGGCATTATCCACCTTAACTGCAATTACAGCAGGCCATTCATTATTACCATCCGCTAGATAAATCTGTGCAGCATCGCTAGCTAAATACTCCAAGAACTGTACAGCTGCTTTAGGATTTGGTGCATTTTTTGCTACCCCTCCCCCAGAGATATTAATATGAACACCACCCGCGTTTTGATTCGGCCAAATATGCCCCACCTTAGCGACAATCGCCATGTCCTCGGGCTTCGTGGAACGCATGAGACGCGCAAGGTAATAAGAGTTTGTTAGTGCAACACCACACTCTCCAGAGGCAACTGCTTTAATTTGATCAGTATCCCCGCCTTTTGGAGAGCGAGCCATATTAGCCACCATACCCTTGGCCCATTGCTCTGTAGCAACTGAGCCATCACGCTCAATCAATGCGCCTACCAAGGACAACATATAAGGGTGAGATCCAGAACGCGTGCAAACCTTACCCTTATTAGCTGGCTCAGCAAGCTTTTCATAGGTATTTACATTCTGAGGATAGATGCTTGCTTTGTTGTAAACAATGATACGAGCTCGGGTGGAGAAACCAAACCAGGTCGTACCATCGGAATCTGCTTTTGCCCGCAGATTCAGTGGAATGCTCTGATCTAAGAGCTTTGATTGAGTGGGTCTAAACATCCCGTTAACTTGTGCACGCCATAATCGTGCTGCATCTACTAACAAAATAACATCGGCTGGACTTTTTGTGCCCTCGCTATTAAGGCGCTCCAATAATGCATTGTCATCAGCCTCAATACGGTTGATCTTAATTCCTGTGGATTTTGTGAAATTGGCATACAACGCCTCATCGGTTTGGTAATGCCGCGCCGAATAAAGATTAAGCTCTTTGTTTGGTTCTGCAGCGTATCCTTTGCTCGAGTACCCTGTCAGCAGAATAATTATTATTAAGAATATTTTTAGCTGGGTGAGCCAATCACCATATTTTGAAACCATTCTGTAATCCCTATTGATCAGTACACTAGGAAGTATCCTATCACAAATGAGAATGATTATCAATAGTATTGATAGTTTCGGGGTTTCTAGCGCTCTTTTGAGATGGCCCTTGTTAACAAAATGACTGGCAAAAGACCAACCAACACAATGCTTAAGGCTGGCAGCGCAAGTTCAGCAAGCCGCTCATCCGCTGCAAGTTGATAGGTGGCAACTGCCAAAGTATCTAGATTAAATGGTCGTAGTAGCAATGTGGCAGGCAACTCTTTCATGACATCAACAAATACAAAGAGTAAGGCAGTCAATACACTACGCCGTAATAGAGGTAGATGAATTCTGCGGATCATCTCCCATGGCTTTGCACCCAATAATGCAGCGGTACCATCCATCGCTGGGGTAATTCGGGTTAATCCTGTTTCGATACTTTGAAGTCCGGCCGATAAAAAACGAATCAGATAGGCATACACTAAAACACCAACGCTTACTGACACAAACCATGCAACATCCAATAATCCCATGAATGATAGGATTCCGACACCTAAAACAGCCCCGGGTAAGGCATATCCAACCGTTAGAACACGGTTCATCGATCGCAGTGTTTGACTTTGACTTAAGCGCGCAGCATACGCAAGAAATACAGCGCAGATAACTGCTACGATTGCAGTGAGTGCAGCGAGTCCCAAGGAGTTCTTTAACCAAGAAAAGTAACGGGGGTCCATGGTGAGGCCCTCACTCAATAGCAAGTGCAGCAATATCAGCATAGGTAATACAAATGCTAAAAATAAAGTCAGTCCACAAAAACAAGATGCATAGAGTGCGTGCGCACCCTGCAAGCGTTTCGGAATTACAGCCTGTGAAATGGTATTACCCAGGGCGTAGCGCTGACGTGAACGGTTATGCTGTTCCCAGTAAAACACCAGCAATACAAAGGTCAATAACATCAGCGATAGGTGCACAGCCGCCATTCGGTCCCCAAAGGAAAGCCAGGCTTTAAAGATCCCGGTTGCAAAGGTCTGTAAACCAAAATAGGAGACTGCCCCAAAGTCCGCTAAGACCTCCATGAGCGCCAAGGCAATACCCGTGAAGATTGCTGGTCTTGTCATTGGCAACACTAAGCGAACAAATGCCTCAACACTGCTATAACCCAAGGTTTCTGCTGCCTCCATTAGATGTGCGCTGCGATCTAAGAATGAAGTACGGGCGACCAAATATACATACGGATACAAACAAAGAGAAAAGGTCCAAATAGCACCACCTAAGGAACGCGGATCGGGTAAGGCCGCATGGATCCCTAAACTCTCGCGCAGGATAGTTTGCAACGGTCCGGCGAACTGTAAAAAATCAACGAAGAGATAAGCCATGACATAGGCGGGAACGGCTAAGGGCAAAATAAGCCCCCACTCAAATAGTTTTTTACCTGGGAATTGATAATTTGCCACTAACCATGCATTACCTACTCCGAGAATAAAGACACCGATGCCAACGCCAAGGCCCAGTAGGAGTGTTGTGACCACATAATCAGTTAAGACGTAATTCCATAAATGAAGAAGCGTACTATCGCCTATTTCTCCTAATTCAGAAGACGATAGGGGTTGCCCTCCTCCCCAAAAAAGGGGCAAAAGCAAGCCGATGATCGGCAAAGATAAGAATAAAGAAAGAAGAATTGCAGCGGCGCGCATGAGAGAGTGATTGATGAGGGTCTTATCTGCTATTTGTACAGGATTTGTGAATTTAAGCAATTCAATGAGAAAATTATAGGGATGAATTCCAATCCAACCCTAATTTCGCTTGAAAACATTGCTATTCAGTTTCCAAAGCAAGATGGCTCCGGCATCTTAGAAATTGTGAATGGGCTTAGTTTTAGCCTTCCCCAGGGTGATATTGCATGCCTCCTAGGCCCCTCTGGGTGTGGAAAATCAACCGTACTACGTGCTATATGTGGCTTTGAGCCTTTGCAGATGGGTGAGATTCAGATTCATGGCAAAACAGTGAGCTCAAAAAGTATCCGAGTTTCCCCAGCAGATCGTAAGGTTGGCATGGTTTTTCAAGACTTTGCACTATTTCCACACCTGACGGTGCTTGAGAACGTTGTCTTTGGTTTGCGCGAAGGTTCAACCGCAGATCGAAGACAAAGGGGAATGCGGTGGTTAGAGCGGGTATCTTTACACGATAAAGCGGCGGCCTACCCTCACGAACTCTCTGGAGGTCAACAGCAACGAGTGGCTTTGGCAAGAGCAATGGCACCCGAGCCTGATCTAATTTTGCTAGATGAACCATTCTCGAATCTTGATATCGATTTACGCGAGCGACTTGCGGACGAGATGCGCGATATTCTGAAAGCAAATAATGTAACGGCCCTCCTCGTTACGCATGATCAATTTGAGGCCTTTGCCATCGCCGATCACATTGGCATTATGAACAACGGCAAAATAATCCAATGGGATACTCCTTACGATCTTTACCACAAGCCGATTAACCGCTATGTCGCTGAGTTTATTGGTCGGGGTGTATTTATTCAAGGAGAAACTCAGGCTAACGGTGCTGTAATGATTGAGCTTGGGCAATTGCAACTCGATGATGGGGAACATATCGCCCCCGGTAAACAAATTGATGTGCTCCTGCGGGCCGATGATATTCAACACGACGATGAGAGCCCCATGCAAGCAGAGGTAGTTCGCAAGGCTTTTAGAGGAGCAGATTTTTTATACACCCTAAAGCTTCAATCCGGACAGGAGGTATTTGCCTTTGTCCCCAGTCATCACAATCATGCGATTGGCGAAAAAATTGGCATCCGCTTAGGAGCCGATCACGTCGTTACTTTTCAAGACAAGCAAAAAGAGTAATGAATAAAGGGCGCTAAGGACTACCAGTCTCTGGGGCCTCTTTTGTATTACCAATCGATATCAATATCGCAATGCCGAGTAATACAACGCCAATACCAACTAGCTGTAAGAGGCTAATGGGTTCACTTAAAAAATACCACCCTAAGAAAGCAGTTCCAACCGGGCCGATCGTACTGGCCTGCGCAGTCATGCTCGAGCCAATGCGTTGCACCGCCATCATGATGCATACCATTGGTATAAAGGTACAAAATAGGGCATTAATCCAAGCAAGCTGGTAAACCTCCGTACTTTGTGATAATAACTGATTGAAATTCAATACAAGGGATTGCAGACATGCTGCAATTGTGGCGGAGGCGCTTGCTAAAGCTACTAAACGAATACTTCCTACTCGACCAACCAGCTCACCTGCAAAGATTAAATAAAAGGAATAGACCACCGCTGCCATAAACACTAAGACACTTCCAAGGACAACAGCCCCGCCCTCATTAATCTGAATATCGTGCATAAACACCAACATGATGCCAAGGTAGGCGACGGCCATGGCTAGATATTGCCTTCGATCAATGGCTTTGTTCAACAGAAATTTAGATAAAACTAAGACAATTGCTGGGGTCAAATACAAGATCGCCCTTTCCAGACCAGCAGAGATATATTGCAACCCCAGAAAATCAAGATAAGCTGATAGGAAATAGCCCAAAAGACCAATACTGCATACTTTCACAATATCGTTTCGGATTAAGGGCTGTAAAGAGGAGTGGCGCTGACTCCACCAGACTGCAAACCAGAAAATAGGTAAAGAGAAAACCATCCGCAGTGTAAGAATTACATCTGCTGTAGCACCATACTGATACGAAAACTTAACCACAATGGCTTTAGCAGCAAAGAGAATCGCCCCCAAACTGGCTAGAGCGATCGAGATTACAAATTGAGATTGCACCAATGTCTTTCAATACAGATAGCTAATACTTCTCAACACCAAACATGGTGGGCCCACCAGGACTTGAACCTGGGACCAAAGGATTATGAGAGTAGACATCCAAAGAAAACCACTAGGATTTCAAGAGGTTACATTGCCTCATTATCGGTGTGTAGCGTTTTGTGTAGTGGATTTAATGAAACTATAAGAAGTGCTAGCTCACTCTTTGGTTTTGAAATCCAAAGAAATTTTGGAACAACCGTTTCGCACTTCATTGCTCCAAAGTTTTTTTAAAGAAATAAGCGTTACTTAAAGTAACGCTAAGAATCAAACACTAGAATTGGCACTCATTACTAATCGTAAATCAGAAGACTACTGCTGCTCAATTTGAGCCGTAGCGGCAATCTTTTGATATCGAGAAATCTCTTCTCTGACATACTTATTAAATTCCTCAGCTGAAATTACTTTGGGATCTATACCCACCTTAGCATATGCCTCCCGTACTTCGGGGTCCTGTAAGGCCTTGGCAATATCGCTATTAATTTTATTCACCACAACAGCTGGGGTTCCGTTTGGAGCCCACAATCCAAACCATAAACTCATATCAAAATTAGGGAAGCCTTGCTCAGCAATTGTAGGAATCTCAGGCGCAGCAGAAGATCGAGATTTGCTTGCGATGCCAAGAGCCAGTAATTTCCCACCTTTAATTTGACCCAAAGCAGTACTTAGCGAAGCCATACAAAATGCGATTCTTCCAGCCATTACTTCTTGTATGGCTTCAGGCCCGCCTTTTAATGGGATATGGTTCATTTTTATTCCGGCCGCTTGAATAAAATATTCAGCAGCAAAGTGTGTAGAGCTACCCACCCCCACCGAGGCAAAGGGAATCTCACCAGGCTTTGCCCTAGCTGCAGACACAATATCTTTAATAGATTTATACGGCCCATCCGGCGATGTCACTAAAACGTATGGCGTATCACCTAAATAACTAACATTCACAGGGGGCTTACTATATTCGTAAGGTAACTTCTTATAGGTTGCAGGGTTGGTCGCAAAAGTAACGGATTGAAAGAGTAATGTTTGTCCATTTGCTTCAGCATTAACAACTGCCGCTGTACCTATTAGGCCGCCAGCACCAGGCTTGTTTTCAACTAATACTGGTTGCTGCCAGACCTTAGTCAAATATTTGGCAATAATCCTAGCTGCTGTATCAGCCCCCGACCCAGGTGTTAAGGGCACCACCAACTTAACTGATCCAGAAGGAAAAGTTTGAGCACTTGCTTGAGTGAAACCCAGCGCCATGCAGATAGTAAAAATAATAAATTTATTCACTGTTTTTACCCCTGATCCTCTATTGAATTTCTTAGGATGCCAATATTTTCGATTTCAATTTCACAGATATCGCCAGGTTTCATAAATACGGGTGGTGTTCTTGCATAGCCAACTCCTGCAGGTGTTCCAGTAATAACAACATCACCAGGCTCTAATGTCATGCATTCAGTAATGAGAACAATTGTTTCAGCAACATCCCACAAAAAGTCTTTAGTGTTTGCATTTTGCATTACCGCTCCATTTAAGCGGGATTGGATCTGAAGACCGTGTGCGCCCTTAGGCAGCTCATCTGGCGTTACTAGCCATGGGCCAAATCCACCTGTCTGATCAAAATTTTTGCCAATAGTCCATTGTGTTGTTTTGCGCTGATAGTCGCGCATACTGCCGTCATTAAAAATGCTATAGCCAGCTATACAGTCAAGCGCATTTTCTCTATTTAGATTACGCGCTCTTTTGCCCACCACAAAGGCTAGCTCTGCTTCGTAATCTAATTTATCGGAAACCTTAGGTCTAATTAGGGGCGCTTGATGAGAGGCAAGCGAGCTAGGGCCACGCATGAAGAAGCTAGGATACTCAGGCCTCGCATTACCACCCTCTTTAGCATGATCGGCATAATTCAGCCCCATGCAAACAATCTTCCCAGGTCGATCAATTAAAATATCAAACTGGATCTCGGAGAGATTTCTGACAATTGCATTAGGCTTTGCAAGCGCGCTCCTAGCTAGCCCTAGATCAGGATCCATTGCAATCAAACTGCCTAAGTCTGCTGGGATGTTGTCATCCGTTCCACATAAATCTACAAATTCATTTGAGCCTTTTTTACAGAGGACCCCGATACCTTTTTTATTGCTTTGGTCGTGATAACTAAATAGTCTCATAGCATCTTTCTAAATTACTCTTTCTTAAGCCCTGCAGATTGAACAACCGGCCTTAAGCTAACCAGCTCTTTAGCAATAAATGAGGTTGCCGCTACGCCAGTGATATTGTTAATTGGTTGAATCGATATTGAATTTAATTTATCCAGTAATTCAGGATTTTTTAAGGCCTTAGTTGTCGCCAAAATTAATGTGTTGGTAATATCGGGCGATAAACCCTGGGGAGCGGAGACAATATTCCATAAAGCAGCTTGGAAGTCTTTTAAACCAGTCACTTCGTTAACAGTTGGCACATCAGGAATCAAAGGAGATCTCTTGGAGGCGGCTATTGCAACAATCCTTAGCTTTCCGGCACGATGTTGATTGATTAATGAGCCCAGTGTATCGACCGTCATATTCACTTGGTTGCCTATCAAGGCGGGAATAGATTGAGCGCTACCTCTAAATGGAATGTGTTGAATATCCAAACCACCTAATTCATATTTCAATCTTTCGCCAACAATATGCAAATAAGTTCCCTCTCCCGCTGATCCATATTGCAACTTTCCTGGATTGATACGCGCATATTCAACTAGCTCTTTAAAACCCCCTTTAGTCGCCGGACTAACCGCAAATACAATCGGCGCATCACCTACTACTGCAATTTGTGTGAAGTCTTTAATAGAATCGTACTGAGGCTTAGCATTAATGAGGTTATATAGAACATGAGTTGATGCTGTACCAAATAACAAGGTATATCCATCTGGTGCGCTATTTTTCACCTCTAAACTTCCAATGGCGCCACTTGCCCCACTTTTATTATCAACAACTACAGGCTTTTCTAGTTGATTTGATAAGGCCTGTGCATACTGCCGAGCAAATTGATCTGTCGGGCCGCCCGCAGGAAAAGGAACAACTAATCGAATGGGTTTAACAGGGTAGTTATTTGACTGTTGAGCATGAGCTGAAATAGACCCAGCGCACAAAGTCAAAATAAATAAGGTGAATTTAAATAGCTTCATCGTTGAATCTCACAGTTGATTTTCATTCCAGTTATCGGCAGCTACCGGTGGCTCAGGCACAAAGCCCGCTAATTTAATTGCCTCGATAGCACAAAACTCATCTTTATCTGATGCATCTCCACTAATACCAACAGCACCAATTGCAATGCCCTGCTTATTCACTATTAATACACCACCGGGCGTTGGAATAAATCTTCCATCTGAAGCTGCTGAGAGTGCTGCCTGAAAGGTTGGCCGATTGGCTAATCTATCTCGAATTTGCCGAGTAGCCATACCCATGCCTAACGAAGCCCAAGCCTTGCCAATAGCAATGTCATGCCTCAATATGCCGCAGCCATCCTCTCGCTTAAAGACAACTACATTCCCACCGGAATCAAGAACGACAATTGCCAAAGGCAGCAACCCATTGGCTATCCTCAACTCCAAGGCATGAGTCATTATTTGATCCGCATCTTTCAAAGCTAAGCTTGAATAGACTGATATAAGCTTTTCTGCCATGAAAACCGCCCCTATTAATATCGATATTTTTATACTATCATAATAATATCGATATTTTAAAGGTTGTAAGCTTCGTGATAACCCCAATAAAAAAGGCTTCCTATATCAGCGCCATACAAGGAATAACTCTCGCGAGCGCGGTCTATGACCGACTGAAAGCCGATATCTTGCAAGGTCACCTCACTGCTGATCAAAAACTCAAAATTGAAGAGTTATCAAGCTTTTACGAAACCGGAGCAAGTCCGCTTCGTGAGGCATTGAATAGACTTTCAGCGGAGGGTCTCGTTTCAAGAAGCGATCAACGAGGTTTTAATGTTGCACCCCTAAGATGGGAAGAGCTTGATACGCTAACTGAAACAAGGTGCTTTATTGAAGGGAGAGCACTTGAGGAGTCAATTAGCCATCGGACCGAAGAGTGGGAACACAAGTTAGTTCTATTAATTCATAAGCTCTCAAAGAAACCAAGGTCATCTGAGGCCGATCAACATAGCGCCAATCCAGAATGGGAACTACTTCACAAGGAGTTTCACAAAACACTACTAGAAAATGCACCGTCTAGATGGATTAAGGAATTTAGTGAAACACTTGGAACTGAAAGTTATCGCTATAGACAAGTTGCCGCCAGTAAGAACTTTGGGGAACGCGACCACCATGCAGAACATGTAGGAATATTTGAAGCGGCTATTAGTGGTGATATTGATTTAGCAAAGAAATTGCTCTTTGAGCACTATAGAAAAACTTCAGCCTTAACTGGGCGTGGCGCAAAAAGCCTCAAACTCATAAAGTAAATGTCGCCCCCAATTCACACCACAATCTACAAGTAGTTCATTGCTCCACTAGCAGACCTATATGTTTATTGGGGTCGCACTGGAAGATGTGTGGAGATTGCTTACACACTTAGTAGCACAGAAAGAAAAACGGCTTAGGAAGAAATTCCTAAGTCGTTGATTTCATTGGTGGGCCCACCAGGACTTGAACCTGGGACCAAAGGATTATGAGAGTAGAAATCCAAAGATGGCCACTAGGATTTCAAGGGGTTACAGCGCCTGTTTATCGGTGTGTGAGCGTTTGTGTGTCTGATTTAAGAAGATCACAAGGAACGCTGGCTGGCTCTTTAGTTTTTATGCAATTGGTAAGCGTTACTTAAAGTAACGCTTCTTTGAAATAAAGCCAAAACCCAGACGTGTGTTGGTAAATAATCTATCCGCCCCCAGCAACATATGGCATCACTATTGAGATCGTTCTAAATGGATAATTTTGAGCGAAAGAAATTGAGCTATAAATACCTCCTAAAAGATAGATTAGTAATAGTTTTTTTAACATAGTTGCCTCGATTTATATGATTGAACAATCCTTTGTTCAAATTTATCTATCATCCCCTCCGTTGTCAATTAACAATCCATAGTCGGTAGTGATTTCCTACCTAGTGAAAACACTTAGATCAAACGAATTGACTTCAACAAAGATTTTCGATAGATTGAGAACAATCGTTTGTTCATTTTTTGAATAACATACACCTAAAGGCTGATCGGCATGGGTAATAGCGAATTATTAACAAATGCTTCCCAAGAGATAAAAGACATTACATTAGCCCCTGAATTAGCGAAAAAATTGCAGGGGGTTATCGGTCAAGATAAGTTGCTATTAGGCAAACCAGATCGTTACGCATATTCCAGGGATAGGTTGCCCTATGGCTTATATCGAATTAGGGTGGGAGCTCTGCCCGGCACTCTTCCAAGTGCAATCGTTTTACCTACATCCACACAAGAGCTAGTCAAAATTACTCAATTTTGCTTAGCTAACAAGCTTGCTTTAATTCCCTATGGCGCAGGATCAGGCGTACTTGGAGGGACTATACCTTTGAACGGCGAAATAATCGTAGACCTCAAAAAGATGAATCAGATCATTGATATTAATGAAATTAACTGCACAGTAACCGTCCAAGCAGGCATGAATGGAATGCAATTCGAGGAAGCGCTGAATGAAAAAGGTTACACAGCAGGTCACTACCCCCAATCGATATCCATGTCTACAGTAGGCGGCTGGGCCGCATGCCGAGGAGCAGGACAAGCCTCATCAAGATATGGAAAAATTGAAGATATGGTTTTGGGTCTTAAAGCCGTTCTTCCTAATGGAGAGTTGCTAGAGGTAAGGCCCGTAGCTAGGCGCTCTGTAGGCCCCAGCATCAAAGATATCTTCGTTGGATCAGAGGGTGTTTTAGGGTTCATTACTGAACTCACCCTAAGGATTTGGAAAAAATCAGCTCATAGTGAAGGCTGTGTATTGGCTTTCCCATCACTTCAATCCGGCTTCAATGCCCTAAAAGAGATCATGCAAAGTGAATTGCGCCCTGAAGTGATGCGCCTCTATGATGCAGAAGAAAGTCGTCAGCGAACTGAAAACATGCCTGAATTTAAAGAGAGGCCTATTTTGTGTGTTATAAAGTTTTCAGGTTTGAAAGATTTGCTTGAAGTTGAAAAAAAACTCTCACTGGAGATTGCAAAAAAATACGGGGCTATCACTGCAGGGCTTGGACCGTATCAGCATTGGGAAAAAACACGCTATCAGTCGTATTCCACCCAGTGGCAAACGGACAATTACTACATGGATACGATTGAAGTTACTAGCGACTGGAGTCATGTTATGGAAATGTATCAATCCATCTCCGAGGAAGTAAAAGCTATTTATCCTGAAATATATTTTGGGGCACACTGGTCACATATTTATTCAGAAGGTCTCTGTCAATATATGACTATAAGACTGCCGCCCATGGAGAATATGGAGGCACACCAATTACATCTAAAGCTATGGGACAAAATTGAATCTATATGCCTAAGTCTTGGAGGATCTCTGGCACATCATCACGGCGTTGGGCTATTAAGGGGTAGATGGCTGAAAGATGAATTAAATCAGGGCATGCAAATACTGGGGGCATTAAAAAAATCACTTGACCCCAATAACTTATTTAACCCGGGAAAATTAGGGCTCCCTCTAGCTGAAGGCGCGATTGACTTGCAATTTAACAAAAAATAACTGGATATTGATCATGAGTGAAACGATGAAGTCTCTCAAAATATGCGCCTTTTGCCCCAATACCTGTAGATCCAGTTTTGGCGCTAATGAGGCTTTACAGATTGAGTCACAAACACCTTCAGCCCTTTCCCTTATATGCCTAGCAGTACATCAGGGAAACCTCGAATGGAATCAAGAAACTCAAGATGTCTTAATGAGGCGGGATGCAGTCAAATCAAGCGTCGGAAAATGTACCTATAGCTTAAATATGACAAAAATTCTTGATGACGCCGTTCATTCCTTAAACATAAGGTAGTGTCATTCCTAGATCCCCCATTATGTCTTTAGATCACCAAAATCAAACGCTAAAACCCTATTTAATGGGCATTGATATTGGAGCGGGAAGCTTGAAGACGATGATTATTGACTTAAAAGGTAATGTCGTTGGCAGCGCAAGTAAAGAAATCGTCACCAATTCACCGCACCCTCGCTGGAGTGAACAAAATCCAATGGACTGGTGGGATGCTGTTAAAGAGACAGTCCCAAAGTCAATTGCTCAAGCCAAAATCAAAGCCAATGAAATTGCTGCTATTTCCTTTAGCGCTGGAGCGCATACACCTGTTTTAGAAGACGCCAATGGAGAATTATTAAGGCCAGCCATTCTCTGGAATGATCAGAGAAGCGGTCAGGAGACACAAGAATTAAAAGATAAACATTGGGATCGTATTCTTGAGGTCGGATTTAATTCACCAGCCCCCACTTGGACGCTACCTCAATTCTTATGGCTAAGCCGTAATGAGCCTGACGTTCTAAAAAAGACCAAGCGTATTTATGTGGCAAAAGATTGGCTCAGATCCCGACTAACAAACACTTGGGAAACGGATGTAACTGAAGCTGTGGGTACCTTACTATTTGATGCAAAGAAGGGAAAGTGGTCTGAAGAACTATGCAATCTTGCAGCTTGTGCTATTGAAACACTCCCTCCAATTGTCAAGCCAACTGATATTGTTGGAAAGGTTACTCAAAAAGCCGCGCAAGAAACTGGGCTAGCAGAGGGCACACCTGTTATTTGCGGAACATCAGATACCTCTATCGAAACATTTGGCGCTGGATCAATAAACCCAGGTGATGGAACTGTGAAATTGGCAACAGCAGGGACCGTCAGCGTGGTCTCTAAAAATCCTAATCTTCATAAAACCTTAATTAATTATCCTTTTGTATTGGCGGATCATTGGTACACAATCTCAGGAACAAACAGTTGTGCTTCAGCACATCGCTGGTTGAGGGATACTTTCTTTCCAGCTGAAAATGGCGTTAATGGATTTGATTTAATGGATCAAATGGCAGGCCAAGTAAAGCCAGGTTCAGAGGGCTTAATATTTCATCCCTATCTACAAGGTGAGAGGGCCCCTTACTGGGACCCTCTATTGAGAGCTGATTTTATTGGAATAACATTTCTTCACAACCGAGCACATTTTGCACGCGCCTTATACGAAGGAATCGCTTTTTCCTTAAAAGATGTTCTAGGTCAATTTAAAGACCAAGGCATTGATATTCAATCAGCACGCATTATTGGAGGCGGAGCAAAAAGTGTCATTTGGAGACAAATTGTTGCAGATATATTAAATATTGAAATTATCTTGACCCAAACTACAGATGCATCATTTGGTGCAGCCTTGATTGCTGGAGTTGGTATAGGCGCCTTTATAGACGAAGTTTCTGCTGTTGAGCGTTGCGTAAAAAAGATTGAGGTTATCAAACCTAACCCAGAGAATGTAAAAGTTTATAAAGACCTATTTGAAATTTATAAATTAGCACAATCGCAGCTACAAGAAGTTAATCATAAGCTTTCTAAGATGGTCGGATAAAAGTATGGCCTCCATTTCATTAAAAAATATCAAGAAGAGCTTTGGCAAAACTTCAGTGGTTGAAGATTTAAATCTTGAGATCAACGATGGGGAATTTATTGTTTTAGTGGGACCATCGGGCTGTGGCAAATCGACCACCCTCAGAATGATTGCAGGACTTGAAGAGGTCAGCTCAGGTCAAATCCAAATTGGCGGAAAAGATGTAACTAATCTGGAGCCAAGTGAGCGTAATATTGCCATGGTATTTCAAAATTATGCTCTCTATCCCCATAAAACAGTCTATGAAAATCTAGCATTTGGTTTAAAAATGCGTAAGGTTCCACAAGAGGAAATAAAGAAGAAAATTCAATGGGCATCTGAAATTCTTAGAATTGAAAATTTACTAGATAGGAAACCAAAACAACTTTCTGGCGGTCAAATGCAGCGCGTATCACTTGGTAGAGCTCTGGTCCGATCACCGGAAGTCTTCTTATTGGATGAACCATTATCCAACTTAGACGCAAAACTTCGCATTCGTATGCGCGAGGAAATCGGCCAATTACATCAACGCCTCGGAATTAATATGGTCTATGTCACTCATGACCAAGTTGAAGCTATGACGCTGGGAGACAGAATTGTTGTTATGAATCAAGGTAAGGTTCAGCAAATTGGAACCCCCATAGAAGTCTATGATCATCCTGCCAATCTTTTTGTTGCTGGTTTCATAGGTGCGCCAGAAATGAACTTGATCGAGGGTGATCTGATTCACTCCAATGGTCAACATACTTTTAAAAGCCAAGGAATCACAATTGACCTAGGTAATAAGCTAAAAAACATCGGTCCTAAGTCCAATAAAGTGGTCCTAGGAGTTCGACCTGAATATATAGAGGTAGTAGCAGATGAGAGTAGACTAAATTTAGTTAAGGCGAGAGTGACTCTGATTGAGCAAATGGGAGCACAAACTTTAATAATTTCCGAACTAACGGGAAATCAAAAAGTAAGAATATTAAGTGGCCGCGAAGATCGATATGCTGTAGGTGATGAGCTCAATATCGCCCTTAAAGATTCTAAATTACAGGTTTTTGATAGTGCAACAGGAGAAGTTCTTTTTTAATTGTGTCTTCAAAGGCAAGGAGTGAGAAAATGGAAAATCATCATGAATTAGATGTCTTAACTGTTCAGGCGAACGAGGCTAATAAGGATAAGAAAACCCAAAAGCTTGAACGACGAGAGATTCTCAAGGCAGCAGTAGTGGGTGCAGCATTATTTGCCGGAGGGGCTCCAGCAGTTCACGCACAGCAAAAAACAATACGTTTCCTAAATGCTGAGCCCTCTAGAGATGCAGTTAAAGCGTTGCGAGTCGCCGCTGCTGAATATGAAAGAATATCAAAAGTAAAAGTAGTTATTGATACCGTCATTCCTGATGATGCTTACAATAAATTACAGGCTTCAATTGCAGCAGGTACACCATATGATATTGCAACCTTAGCATTTGCAGGGCACGTTTTCATTTTGGCAGATGCAGGTAAACTCGTGCCTTTAAATAAACTGGTAAGTAAATATAAGTGGGGGCCTCGCATTCTATTCCCGATCAAAGGTCAAAATTATTGGTACCCATATGACTATAACTTCTGCTGGATGTACTACAGGAAAGATTTATACGAGAAAAAAGGTTTGAAAATACCAACGACATGGGAACAGATGGCAGAAAATGCTAAAGCCCTAACAGGTGACGGTAAATTTGGAGTTGCACAACCCCTAGGCAATAATGCAGCAGCACAATGGATGTCGCTTGGCTATATGTGGGCGGATGGCGTAAAAATGCTGGATGATAATTTTTCATTAATTATTGACAACCCAGCGAATAAGCCAAAGGTAATGGCCTACTTTGACTTCATGAAAAAGCTATCCCCAAGCATGCCCCAAGGCATGACTCAGGCTTTATTTGGTACCGTCTTAAGTCAATACTCAAGCGGTCAGGTAGCTCATGCTCCCTATGCTGGAAGGTTAATGGAAGTAATTGAAGATAAGGCGCCAGACTTAGTCGCCAAAACTGGCTTTTTTATGTACCCTGATAGCGCAGGCAAAGGTCAAGCCGTTAATCATGGATATGATGGCTGGGTAGTAATAAACACCCCAATGAAAGACGAGTCCCTTAAGTTCATGGAATGGTTTACAGAGAACCAATACATCAACTTCTTACATGCAGCACCTTTGCATTTTCAGCCACCCAGACTAGATGTATATGATGATGCTCGATGGAGGGCTCATCCATTAATTGAAAAACATGCGGACTTGGTGGAATTTATGAAAAGCTTGCTCACCCGAAAAGATGTCATTATTCGATCGATTGATACAGAAGGCCCACGGGTAGATTTGCGCCCGGCAAAAATGTTCGAAACATTTGCTATTACTGAAGGATTACAAAATGTCGTCTACAACGGCATGCCCTCTTCGGAAGCAGTCGATATTATGGCAAAAAAATATCGGACAGTTTTATAAAAATCAATGCAAGGCTTTAGAACTGGAAGCGATAAGGCCCTTAAATGGGCTTTTATCGCTTCGCTCTCTCTCATTCTCCTTTTAATCCTGCTGCCTGTATTTCATGCCATTCAATTAAGTCTTTATCAGTCCGAATCTTTTATATCGAATAAAAATTGGGTCGGACTTGCTAATTACATTCGTATTTTGAATGATCCAGTTTTTTGGAAGGCACTTTGGGTAGGCCTGGTGTTTGGATCTTTTACTATTGCCTTGCAAGTTTTTCTTGGGATTATCTTTGCTCTTTTTTTAGATCGGAGTTTTCCCGGCCTTCCAATTATTAGAGGCATAGTGATATTGCCTTACTTATTACCCACGGTAGTAGTAGCCTTAGCCTTTCAATGGATGCTAGATGGCACTCTAGGATTACTAACTATATGGGCAGAGCAATTAGGCTTAGGAAGGCCTAGCTGGTTTGAAAATCCCTATCTTGCAATGGCGGTAATCATAGTCTCTAGTGTTTGGACTTGGACTCCATTTGTAACTGTTTCATTCTTGGCGGCGCTTCAGACCATTCCTAAATCTTTATATGAGGCTGCAAAAGTTGATGGGGCAAGCTTATGGTCACAATTTTGGCATGTGACTATACCAATGCTATTACCAATGCTGATGGTAATCATTCTCCTAAGAAGTATTTGGATGTTTAATAAATTTGATATTGTTTGGCTTCTAACCAAGGGGGGGCCCTCCTCTGCCACAGA
>RFQL01000031.1 GCA_009924985.1 Burkholderiaceae bacterium
AAGTACAATTGATCGGTTGTGCCAAAAAAGAGGCTGCCTTGTAACTCGTAAATGACCGTCTGCTGCCCATCCCGTTGAAGGATCTGCCGTTCTGCGTTAGTGCGAAAGTGTTTTGAGAATAGTTGATTCCCATAGCTTTTTTTACGTACTGTGGTGCTGTAGATTTGTTCGCGAATAAAGAGCAAAATGGTTAGACCAACCCCAAGCCCCGAAGCGGCTATTAAGCCAACCGTATTGGCTACCACTACTACTGCTAGGATGACTACAAAATCAACGAAGGTCTCTTTAGAACGTGCAAAGGCGAAGGATTTCCAGTCGATCATTTTTACGCCAATGACCACCAAGAGCGCTGCCAAGGAAGCAATTGGTACCCATGCAATCAAGGGTGTTAAAACCAAAATCGCAATTAAAGACCATAGCCCTTGAAGGACTCCTGATAAACGCGTGGTGCCACCGCTAGCTTTATTGACTAAAGTAGCACCCATGGTCCCAGCTCCCGGTGTGCCCCCCAGAAGACTAGCACTAACATTACCAAGGCCTTGGCCAACTAACTCACGATTAGAGTTATGACGGCTGCCTGTGAGAGCGTCAAGGACGACGCAAGTTTTCAATGTGTCAATCGATAATAAAATTGCCAGGGTTAGAGCGGGGATCATAATTTGCTCCAACGGCGGAAGATTGGGATGGAATAGTTGTTCCAGAGATTGTTGAAGATTTTCAAATAAAGCTGCTGGATCTGCAGCAAGCGGACCAATAATGAATGAATTATTTTCTAAGGAGCGCAGCTCTGGAAAAGCGGACCACGCTAAAAGCCAATAGACTAAGACTCCTGCAAGTAGGCCTTGAATCACAGCAGGTATCCGCTTTGAAAATTTTGGTGCGAGGACCATTGCCAATGCGGTTGCGATACCAATAGCAATACTGGTGACCTGCCATAAATGGGGTTGCCAAATACCATCGATTAGTTTTATTCCTTTGGGCAGGGATAACCACTTGGGTAATTGGCTAATCACAATAATTAATCCCACACCACTGAGATATCCACTCACGACGGTATAGGGCATAAAGCGAATTAATTTACCGACTTGGAGTAAACCGAAAGCAATTTGAATTAGGCCACAAGTTAGTGCAATCAGAAAAAGACTAATTACGATAGCGCTTGGCTCGCCTGACGGATCAGTTCAATGGTGACTGCGGTTAAAACGGCTGCTGCAGGGGCGCAAGGAGCAGAGATGAGGCGTTGTGTGCCACCAAATGCGGCAGCCACAAACCCAAGGATGGTGACGCCCAGCATTCCCGCTAAAGCACCTTGAGCCCCAAAGGTAGAGCCTAGTGGTGAAAATATCGTCACCCCAAAGGCAATGGCTGATGGGAGAGCAACGAGCATGGCTGCAAATCCTCCCCAGAGGTCTCCACTGAGGTGAGCAGGAATCAACAGAGGGACAGCTTTATTATTATTCATAGACTAATCATAACCATGTCGACTGGGGTTAGAACTTATACAGTTTCATCACGACGTCATGGGCGAATTAATCGATAGAATGCACCTCAAAAGGACGCTCCTAAAATGTCGGCTTACCCGACAAAACCCGTTGCACAGTTTGTTGCACAGTTGATGTTTTTTGAGTTAAGCCATTGAAATTGCTAGTCTTTTGAATAGCCACGATTTCTTCTAAAGCGTAGGTCGCACGTTCGAACACGAAGTATCGGCGTAGCCAATCGTGCTGGGCAGGCCAGATATTAATAGGTCCGTACCGGACACATGGTTTACTCAATATATCGAGCACATTGTTTACTCAATAAACAGTATCGTGATCACCCACATTGATGAGAATAATCTCCTGCTCGGTAATGATTAGCTCGATCGTGATGCGGTATTTCAGGTTGATGGAAATGCTATGCAGACCTGAAAGTCTTCCACTTAACGCATGAATACGAAGGGAGGGGTGATGGGGATTGTGCTCCATTAGCTCTAGTGCCTTCGTGTATTGGCTCTCAATCGCTGGGTTGCGTTTGAGAAACTTTGCGGCTCGACGGTTGTATTGTTCGGTAAATATTAACTGCCAGGTCATTTGCTTGCTTTGTTAAGCTGTTTGAGGCGCTTAAGGTGTTGTGCCACAGTCTCTTTTACGAAGCGGTCTGATGCCATGTCACCCTTAGATTCAGCCAAAGCTGCCTCTAACTCACATTCCCGCAAGTAATGGTAGTGTTCTTGGCTCATCACCACATATTTAATTTGTCCACGCACCGATACCGATGCCTCAGGCTGGGTTAGCAAAGCATCTTCAATCGCTTTGATTCCTTTCGTTTTTAGATCATTTGCTGCAACAGCGCCCATAATAATCTCCTAAATAGTACTTTAATGAGTATTGTACAGAATACTATTGATAATAGCAATATCTTTAGATAAGTCAGCATTCGTATCGGTAGGTTGCAGAAATATCAGTTTTTGACAAACGCCTACAGACACCACGAACCCGTCTCTAGCTCCCCAATCAACGCCACGATCACCATGTTTTGACGGACAGTCAAATTAGGGCACTGCAAGCCATTGTTGAACATTGTTATTCACAGATTAGCCAGCCCGTCTAAGGCGTAGGTCGCACGTTCGAACAAGAAGTATCGACGTAGCCAATCGTGCTGGGCAGGCCAAAACTGTAAAGTATGTGTCCGGATAAAGTGTCGAGTCGTACAGAAAACTCTACTGATCTGATTGATGAGATTATGGCAGGGATTGGCTGACCTGGTTGACCATTGGGTGGGGCTTTAACACCGCCGTGTAATCTCGGCTTAGGCTCGGCTAAACCATATTCGCTAAGCTGAAACTTGTGCACTTTGAATGAAATATGGTAAGGTAGACATATTGAACATAAGGGGTTATCTATGGGAAGCAAGCAACTACTACTCGGACTATCGGCGTGCCTGATGGTAGGGTCTGCCACTGCGTGTTATGACTCGTTTGTAGGTACGGATCAGGAGCAATCATTTTCAAAGTCAAGCAACTTAACTATCGTGCGTCCGCAATCAGCTGAAACCGCTGTGAGTGCTGCAAATGCTATGCCAAAAGTTCAGCCGACCGATAAGCTATCCTCTACTTCCTACAGTTCAAGCACCAAATAATCGGTTTTGATTGTCTGTAGTAAGGCCAGTCGAGCAGTGCTTTCATTAACTTAATCAGTTGAATACATAGACTTTCGAGTAGCCACGATTTCTTCCAAGGCGGAGGTCGCACGTTCACACAATAACTATCGGCGTAGCCAATCGTGCTAGGGAGTGCAACGCCCTGATTATCCTTATTGCAACCCTCCACTCAAAGATCAGAGTCATTGGATAATTCTCCAATGTTGCCAATTTTATACTCCTACCGTAGATGTCCTTATGCAATGAGAGCTCGCATGACTTTGAAATACGCAGGCATTATGGTTGAGCACAGAGAGATTGAGTTACGTAATAAGCCACAATCGATGCTGAGAGCATCCCCAATAGGGACTGTGCCCGTGTTAATTGCTGGTAACCTCATACTCAATCAAAGTTTAGAGATTATACGTTGGGCATTGCAAAAATCTGACCCAGAGAATTGGGGTGAGATAGATGAAGATGCTGCTCAAATTTGGATTGAAAAAAATGATGGCCCATTTAAGATATTACTTGATCAATATAAGTATCCAAATCGGCATCTTCATATGAATCAAGAGAATGTGCTTGATGCTGCAATCACTTTGATGCTCAAGCCGATGGATGATGTCTTAGAGTCGAGCCAATATTTATTGGGTCATAAACAAAGTTGGTTAGATGTTGCCATTTTTCCATTTATTCGGCAGTTTTCCATGGTTAATTCTGAACGGTTTGATCAATTACCGCTCCCAGCCTTAAAAAATTGGTTGGCCCAATATCTCCAATCGGAACTTTTTAATGCCATCATGTTTAAACATCCCACGTGGACTGAATGACGTCACCCATATCTTAAAAGGACGCTCCCAAAATGTCGGTTAACCCGACAAATTCCACTTCAAACCATCCAACCACTTGCAGATGCCATCCCAGCTCCATTGCATTCCACCTCGCACCACAGATCTCGGTGCATATAGGACACCTGATCTTGCTAGGCTTATGCTGTTGTTTCTGCTGTTGCTCAACTCATTTTTACAGCTTCTAAGGCGTAGGTCGCACGTTCGAACACGAAGTATCGGCAAAGCCAATCGTGCTGGGCAGGCCAGATATCAATAAATGATTGGTATCACCTTGGCCGTTTGTGATCTATTGACAAAATCATGATCCGGCTTGGTCGGTGTTGGATGTGAGGCATTGTTTGATATTTTCTTTTGCAGATTTGACAGATCCTCTAAGCCGCAGGTTGCAAGGCAACCCTTTTTCCTCTACTTTTTAAGTGATTACCCTAAGTTTTGCATTCAAAGCCCCATTTAAAGTGAATACTAAAACTATAGTAATACCTAGATTTTTTTTGAGTAATTCTCTCGTTTAATGATTTCAAAATAGGTGCTTCAATGAATTTCTTAATAAAGTTTTCTGTATCTTTTTTGGTTCTTGTCATTTCTAATTCTGTTTTTTCACAAAACTATCCAAATAAACCAATTAAATTATTGGTTCCTTTTGGCGCAGGAGGAATCACAGATGTGGTAGCAAGAGCTTTTGCTGAACCTTTCTCAGCAGAATTGGGTCAACAAGTAATTATTGAGAATAAGCCAGGAGCAGGTGGAAATATCGCCGCAGAATTGTTAAAAAACTCTGCTCCGGATGGATATACAGTTATGCTCACTGGAATGGGAGTTGTTGCTGTAAACCCGCATACTTATCAAAATATTAGGTTTGATTCTCTCAAGGACTTTACTTATATATCAGCCGTAGCAGAAACACCGCATGTGATTGCGCTTCACCCATCTGTGCCAGCTAAAAATATGACTGAGTTAATCAAGTTAGTAAAAGATAAGCCTGATAGTATTTCTTTTGGAACTGCTGGTTATGGGAGTTCACCATATCAAGGAATGGAAATTTTACAAATTGCAACTGGTACCAAATTTCTTCATGTTCCATTTAAGAGTGGTGCTGAAAGTGTTACCAACGTTATTGGTGGGCAAGTTTCAATGACCTTTGAGGCAATTCCAGTGGTAATGCCTCAAGCACAAGCTGGAAAACTTCGTGTCCTAGGAATCGCATCAGCAAAGCGAAACCCAGCGGCACCTGATCTTTTAACGACTGCAGAACTCGGCTTTTCAGGTGTGTTATCAGGCTCTGTATCGGGTTTGATTGGACCCGCAGGCTTATCTCAAGATATTGTTGCCAAACTCAATAAAGCAGCGAGAGCGGCCCTAAATGATCCTAAGTTAAAGGCCCGACTTCAGGCTCAAGGCACCAGTGCCGAAGGGTCAACCCCAGCCCAATTCTTTGATTTGGTTAAGTCAGAATACTCAAAATGGGGTAAGTTAATGAGCAACGTCCCCAAACAGTAAGCTGATATCGATCTATGAAAACTATTAATTTAAACAAAGATGATATTGTTCGTGAATCATTACAGCGAATGCAAGAGAATCTGGGCGGAGATAAATTACCACTTAGACAAGCGGTAGCTCAAACGTGTCGTACGTTGTATGCCTTTGGCCATGACTCTGGGCTATCAGGACAAATTTCTGCACGTGCTGAAAAAGAGAGTACCTACTATACCCAGCGGATGGGCCTTGGATTTGATGAAATAACTCCCGAGAATCTTTTGATCGTGGATGAAGATCTAAACGTTATCGATGGTTCGGGTATGCCAAATCCAGCAAATCGTTTTCATAGTTGGCTTTATCGAGAACGACCAGACATTAATTGCATTGTTCATACCCATGCCCCTTATGTGTCCGCTCTTTCAATGCTTGAGGTTCCCCTTGAAATCGCTCATATGGATGCTTGTCTTTTATATGGTCAAGTAGCTTTTTTAAAGAATTGGCCGGGTATTCCCGTGGGCAATGAAGAAGGAGAAATTATTTCCAAAGCAATTGGGGATAAAAAGGCCATTATGCTATCCCATCATGGTCTTTTAGTAGCTGCCGGTAGCGTTGAAGAGGCTTGCATTATGGGAGTGATGTTTGAGCGTACTGCAAGACTGCAATTACTAGCAATGGCAGCAGGAGTAATCCAGAAAATTCCCGAAGATTTGGGTGAAGAAGCTCAAAAATGGATCTGTACTCCATCGCGGATAAGGGCAACTTTTGCTTACTATGCTCGACGTGCGGAGAGGCTTTATAAAAATGGAGCTTTATAAATTTAATTCAATATAAGCGCTCTTAAATGGGCGCTTAAAAATGTCGGTTTACCCGACAAAACCCATCGTACAGTTTGTTGCACAGTTGGGTTTTTTTTGACTTAAGCCATTGAATTTATAGATTTTTCGTGCAGTCACAATTTGTTCTAAAGGCGTAGGTTGCTCGTTTGAACACGCAGTATCGGCGAAGCCAAGCGTGCTGAGCAGGCTAGTCGAATCCAGGATCACTGAGATTTAGAGTGCCGTTCTGTGCAAAGACCATAACTGCTCCAATATAAGGTTAGTCCATTGAGAAGATGCCATAACCAATGTGTAGGACCTATGGAGTCACATAAGGGCATATCTAGTTGACGAGTTAGTAGTGAAAATGGAAAAACGATGACCGCCAGCCATAAAAAGCAAGCCGCTGGCATATTCGAGTATTGGGTCACCAAAGCATATATAAATAGTGCCAACCAAGCGCCTAAATAGATGCCTGGGGGCATCCATGGTATCGCGGGCTTTAAGTGACCCATTAGTAAGTAAGCTAAAATATTGCTGACGATGAGCAGAAAAACTGACCCCATCTGAATCAATGGCGAGTTTCTTGACCATTGCTTAGGGATCAGAAATGCAAAGGCTACTAAATATAGAGCGATTGCCACAACATCCAGAAGGCCAGTGAGGCGATTAGCGAAGGTATGGAAGCTAAAACTGCCCAAGCCAATCAGGATCATTAGAATGGCCATCAGAGCGGAGCGGGGAGATCTTAGGCGCCAAAGGAAGAATCCTGCCACAATGAATGAGAGATTGCTAATGGCATTAATGGGCTCAGCCCAAAAACTTGTATCTAAACGCTCGCAATAGATATCAACAGAATTGAACCATGTACTCATTGATAAGTCGCCAGGTGAGAGGTAAGCATACTTCGTCTTAATCGATTTTAAGAAGTTGGTTTTATGTTTCTTGGTCTAAGTAGATTGAAGTGTCTTTAATTGGATCGCAAAGCTTCCAGCCTGACTATTCGAAATCAGAATGCCAAATTCAGTTACATCAGAAAAGGATAAGGTGGGCGCATGAACGGCTTGTCCACGAAAAGTCGCCTTAAATTGATTTAAATGAAATCGATAAGTTTGCCAAGTAGGTTCAGCGATAAAGTCTGCAGCATATGTCACCCGAGGCGCTAACTCAGTGCGTAAGACCAGCTTATAACGCTTACTATCCCCTTTTGCCAAAAGCTCAATAAGTTGAGTTCCGTGGGGAAATCGGACTGATGAGCGCATGGAGGCAAAGCCGCCATTATTTTCAAGAGAAACCTGACCTTCAAAAAACATGCCATGCGGATCTTTGCGAAGGCTCGATTGAGACAAACCACCCATCACACTATCATTCACAATCCAGCAATCTCGCATCGTATTAGGGTTAGTGAAATCCATGCGAACTCCTTGTGCGCGTGATGGTTCGCTCCAGCATAAAAGGTAAAGACTAGAGGTGCAAAGAAAATTTCTTCTTGAAATCAATTTTGCTGACAATAAAGTTGGTAGAGTTAAGGTCTCTTTATAGGGGGTACAAACTTCCAAAGGTATAGAGCCCAGATAACACAACACCCGTAAAGAATCGTAAAGAACTCCAATGGTAAATCCCAGTATAGGATTTTGCTGATTTGATCGGCCCAAAATGATTCAGGGGCATGAGTACGACGTAGCAACGCCTCCAATATAGTCAAAGGACAAGTAATGTGAAAAACAGCCTCAATGGCAATCAGTACCATAAGACCCGCATGGATTTGGCGCAAGCGTCGTGCTCGTACCCATGACCATTGCCAGTATGCGCCTAGAGGAATTAGTAGCATACCGGCTGCTAAAAAAGCGGCAATGGCAAAGTGAGCAAGCAATACAAGGTCAGCTAATAAGGTCATGAGAAAAGCATACACAATAGATATGGCAATAGTGGAATGCGGTTTTTCCGACAACTGCCAGCTAATGTCCTGAGCCACGACAAAAAACCCCCACAAAATTCAATGCCAACAGGTATTTTTGAGGACACCCAAATCAGGACTAAGCAGGTCATTGTTCTAAATTGTGACTTGAAGATTTGCTTGCCCTTCTAAGCCGTAGGTCGCAGGTTCGAACAGGCAGTAGCGACGTTTCTACTCTTGTAGGGCAGGATACTCGATTATGATGCGTCCACATGTTTATAAAAATATTTGTTTTGAGTTCAAGCGATTGCTTGACATGTATATAGTATATATATATCATACAAAAAATGATACGATCTATCAAGCATAAAGGATTAAGCGAATTCTATTTAACAGGGCGACTAAAGGGAATACAGGCACATCATGCTGCACGATTGCGCATTTTGTTGACTGCTCTTGACGCCGCTAAAGAGATTAAAGATTTAAATGTACCAGCATGGAATTTACATATATTAAAAGGTAATTTAAAGGGACATTGGTCTTTGACTGTAAATGGTAACTGGCGAATTACCTTTATTTTTGTTGATGAGGATGTTTATTTGGTTGACTATCAGGACTATCACTAATAAAGGATATGGCAATGACTAAGATGTTTAATCCAGCACATCCAGGCGAAGTGCTCAAAGAGTACATACCTGCTGATATGACGATTGGACAGGTAGCTAAGACATTGGCGATTACCCGTTTAACTTTGTCAAAGATCTTAAATGCCCGTTCTGGCGTCTCTGCAACGATGGCCATTCGTTTATCAAAATGGTTGGGTACCACCCCTGATTACTGGCTTAATATGCAGGTTCAGTGGGAATTATCGCAAGCAAAAAAAGAGCGCTTACCAAAAATTAAACCTTTAAGTCGGATGTTAGTTCATTGAGGAAAAGTTCTTCATCCACACTACTCACGTTAGAGCTTAGCTTTTTTGTACCATTTCGATTCTGAGGGCAGGGTATAGGCGATCAAAAAGAATCTTTTCAAACGGAGATTCTTGGAACAGTCATTTATTTAGGACTAAGCCACCAATTGAGTTGTGCTCTGCTTTTGTCATCCATTTGCTGGATGCGGGTATCAAAGTCCTTTAACTTAGCTTCTAGGCGAAGGACTTGTGCCTCAAGACCTTTATTCCTGCTATATAAATCGTCTAGATCGTCATTGATCGACATAATTTTTAAAGCCAGCATACTAATTAGTAGCAAAATACCAATAGTGATAACCAGTTGGATTCTTTGCCAAAGATTAGTTTTGCCAAGAAGTTCTTTAAGTGTTGATAAAAAGAGTAGTTTTTTCATTTGATTGTGAGGAGTCTGTATTGGATTTACATCATAGATGATTGAATTAATTTTACTCAGTCTTTGTATGCTTTTGTTTTATGTAGATAATAGGATTTACAAGATCCTCTTTATCGTAGGCATTGGCATTCTTCTTTATTTCATTTCGGTGCATTCCAATACTGAAACTCTTGCATTGCAAAGCCATCGATACAGTGTGATAACGCAGTAGTATCTGAGCTAAGCTATTTCATTACTAGAGTTGCTTTGAAGAAGATTGCGCTAATTTCAGCTTGATCCTTTGAACGCAAGGCATCGTGAAAGCTAGCTATGTGTATTTCCTAACTTACGACTTACTTAGTTGTTGAAGAGAGCCGGTATTAAGCTCATTTAGCATCTCAGCTAGAACTTTCTTTTGCTTGGCGTCTGTTGCTTCTTGTTTGGCATCGTTTAGGACATCACGGATATCGGCAGCCTCAACTAACTCCATGCCCCAATCTGGAAATAAGCGATCACGAATTTCGTTTTCTTCGCGTAACAACACCACGTTTGAGTGTCGGGGATCCGCATGAATGATTTTCATAAGGCTGGTGACGTTGTCTCGGGGACCTTCTAGCCATTGAAAAAAGATACCACTTCCGAAGACCAATAGACCTGTGATGCCAAATCGAGGATTATGATGTTTTGCAGTAGCAATAATCCTTGCTATGGAGTCATCATCCATTCCAGGTGCAGCCCGGCTGCAGTAGACTAAATTATGGATCGCCTGATCCAGACCCTCATCATCTTGCGGAAGATGGACAGCATCCATAAGGTAAGCCCTAATATGTGAGTGCCTAGACTCATAGCACCTTGCGCTAAGTCGGCATATGTATATTACCTCTTAATCAGTATGAGAGCTTGTTGTTGCTAGAAAAATCCTCGTAATAAACCCCCAATTACTTTTGGATGCCCCAGCGATCTTATAACAAGGCACCCCGAGCTGCTATTGGCCAGACAGCCTCCACATGATTACCACGAATGCAGATTAGCTCGTCGTATAAATTGACGGTTGGATCACAGTGACCAGGAATCAGCATGATGGAGTCACTTAACTTTATCGTTGACTCTGCTGTGAGGTCTAATATGCCATGTTCATCGGAGGCTTTGCGGTAGATCGCATCCTTGCGTTGCCAGACCGCGGGCATTCCCGAGTCCACACTGGAAGCTTTCAAGCCAGCATCTACCACCGCGCGGTTTGACGTTGGATGACTGAGTATTGCTGTTTTGATAAATAAGGCATGCTCAAAGGGCAAATCATACCCATCTCGCTGGTTAGCCGCATAGTCACGATCCATAAAAATATAGGAACCGGCTTGAACCTCATTAAAAACAGTAGAGCTCCCCTCCAACATGACCGAACCCGTTCCGGCCCCAGTAATGCGTTGGACCCGTATCCCTATTTTTTCAATTGCCTCTTTACTTGCGCTAGCAATGGCGCATGTGGCAGCAATCGCACTTTGGCGCTCTTGGGGGAGCCGAAAGTGCTGTGCGCTTCCGTGATAACACTGCAAGCCCATAAAATTTAAGTAGGGCGCTTGATCAATTTGCCGAGCCATGGAGACCGCCTGCTCAATCGAGGTAACCCCACACCGACCCATCCCAACATCCACATCAATATAGACGTCGATCTGTATCTGACGAAGAGCGCTAGCTCGGGCGAAGGCGGATAGTTGGTCATCGTGGTCAACCAACACCCCGATAGTGGCTCTTTTGGCCAAGTCAATCGCATGCGCCACTTTCTGCTCACCAACAAGCTGATTGGTAATCAAAATATCATCCACGCCTGCATCCACAAAGACCGCTGCTTCACTGACCTTTTGGCAACAAATACCAATTGCGCCCGCCTTGATTTGTCGTAATGCAATCTCAGGACATTTATGACTTTTAGCATGAGGGCGTAAGCGTACACCCGCTTTAGACATCGCCTCTTGTAAGCGCTTCATATTGCGCTCAAACACATCTAAATCTAGAACTAGGGCTGGGGTATCGATCGTATCAAAGTGATCGCCAGCATGAGCTGCTTTCCAAGGTGACATAGATTCCGCCCTAAATGAATATGTTCTTCGCATTGTAATAGCAGGAATCTAGGATACTTTGTGGTACTACGCCTTGATTGTATTCTCCTCAGTTGGCAAGGAATCTATGATTTACACTTGCTGTCATGGTTGATAAAAAAGATCTCTAAAGATGCACTTATTAAAGAATCTCCTCTTCGCCGTTCTAGTTTTCTACCTTCCGGCATGCATGGCACAAAGCATCCCAACAGTGGCAGCAGCCTCAGACCTTAAGTTTGCCCTAGAAGAGATAGCTGCGAACTACAAGACTGAGATCTGAAAATGGCGTTTGGATCTTCAGGAGTTCTGTGGCAACAAATTAAAAACGGAGCACCGTTTGCAATCTTTCTATCGGCAGATGAGGCATACATCGACGACTTACAGAAGAATGGGATCACTCTTGACGGGGGGAGTTTCTATGCGATTGGCAGGATTGTTCTATTGGGGAAAAAAAATAGTCAAATCAAACTAAGTCCAGATAAGGAGAGTTTGACCAAAGCCATTCAGATAGCCAAGAAGATTGCGATTGCAAATCCAGACCATGCTCCCTATGGACGGGCTACTAAAGAGTTTTTAATGAGTATGGGCGTTTGGGATTTAATCGAACCTAAATTAGTATTCGGAGAAAATATCTCACAAGCAACGATATTTGCTTTGACAGGCTCAGCAGATTTTGCGATCTCTGCCTTATCCTTAGTAACAGCCCCCGCCATTAAATCTCAAGCCACTTATGTGTTGATACCGGATCAGCTGCATAAACCACTGAAGCAAAAAATGGTTTTGATAAAAAACCATGCGCCTAGTGCAACGGATTTTTATCAATATCTGCAAGAACCTAAGTCTAAACAAATCATGACACGCTATGGCTTCCTTGTGCCCCGGTAAAGTAGCGACCCTCAACAAAATCTAAGGGTGATTTTTCCATACCGGAACGAGTAGTTTGAGGGGCTATTCAGTTAGCCATTTACTGGTTAATTCCCTTAGAATCAGTCAACAAATAGAAGTCAAGCAAAAATCAGGATTTCCTGATAGCGTTGCTTTATTCAAGTAAGGAGTTAGCTCTCATGAAACGTATTTTTCTCTTTTTATTGACCAATATCGCCATTATGTTGGTGATCACGATCATTATTAATATTTTTGGCTTGGGACAAGTGTTAGATGCGCAGGGCGTCGACCTTGATCTCACTTCATTGTTGATGTTGTCAGCCGTCGTGGGCGTTACAGGTTCTTTCATTTCTTTGGCGATGTCAAAATCAATGGCTAAGCACTCAACGGGTGCTTATGTGATTACGCAACCCCAAAACGAACAAGAGCAATGGCTGATTAATACGGTATCACGCCAAGCACAGGCTGCAGGGATTGGTATGCCAGAGGTCGCTATTTATGATTCTCCCGATATCAATGCATTTGCCACTGGCATGCTGCGCAACGATTCTTTGGTTGCGGTAAGTACTGGACTATTACAAGGCATGACCCGCGATGAGGCGGAAGCAGTGCTAGCTCACGAGGTAAGTCACGTTGCTAATGGCGACATGGTGACTCTTGCGCTTATTCAGGGTGTTGTGAACACGTTCGTATTCTTCTTGTCGAGGGTTGTTGGTCACATTATTGATCGAGCAGTGTTCAAGACAGAGCGGGGGCATGGGCCAGCCTATTGGGTCACCACAATCATTGCGCAATTGGTTCTCGGTATCTTAGCCAGTGCCATTGTGATGTGGTTTAGTCGTCAACGTGAATACCGTGCGGATGCCGGAGCTGCATACCTTGAGGGTAAGCATAAAATGATTAGCGCTCTTGAGCGCCTGCAAAAATCAGCAAATCAACCTCATTTACCAGAGCAATTAGAGGCTTTTGGTATCTCAGGTGGAATGGCGACGGGCTTAAAGCGCTTGTTTATGAGCCACCCACCGTTAAGTGAGCGGATTGAGGCATTACGTACTATGTCTCACTAGGGACTGCAACCAGCATTGGCCGCCTGCTAATCTCGCGCCGTATTTTGTCTTTCTGTTTTGGCTTATTGCTTGCTTCAAGTAATTTGTTTAGTTGCTCTACATTGAGGGGTCCTAAGCGGGGCTTACCAGTTTTGGTAAGCATGGGATCGTTTTTTCTATTGCGTTGATTTTGACCTGCAGCCATGATGTGCCTTGAGCGAGTTTGAATGAATCAACCAATTTTGGATTGGCTCAGACCCCATCGTTGGGCACAGAATAGTGATTTCCATCAGGGTACCACTGAATGAGGTGCCTTACCGGCAAACTAGCGATAAGGCGTTATTTTGTCTGCATTCAATATATATGTGCTGGTACCTGCATCTGAGTTGGTTTTACCCTCGAGCAGGGCGCCGTTGATCCAGATAGCATCCATGGTTCTGACCTTAGATCTCTTGGGGGGTTTAACCAAAATAATTTGATTAGCGGGTGGCGGAGGGGAGTGCACACAAGCGCCAAATATCCTCTTGTAGCGCAGTCATGGAACGATAGTGTGAAGTCGCCCTTCCGCTCTGTAAGCATTAACCATGATGGGTAAACAGTTGCAATGGACGCAAAATTTAGGCAAGGCCTATAAGCTCCAGCCCTCCCTAGCAAATTAGCCTTTCCATGGGGAGGCAGCTCCCTTCGTCTTTGGAGGGGTTTGCGTTCATAATCGCTAACCGAATAACCCTACTCCTCAAATGTAAGATGGTTTCTACTATGATTGTTGAATGTATTTCCAAGGAGATTTTGATGACCCCACATGAAAAAGAATTACTGCAAAAGTTCTTAAATGAGCTCAACAACACGTCTGTGCAACAAAAAGACCCAGATGCCTCCACGCTTATTACTGAGTCTGCAAAAAAACAGCCCGATGCGCTGTATTTATTAGTGCAACGTTCAATGGGTTTAGAAATGGCCCTACAGGTTGCCCAAAAGCAAATGGCTGAGTTGCAATCAAATTCCTCCGCAAAACCTGCATCCAGTTTCTTGAGCGATAACAACGCTTGGGGCCGACAGGCGATTCCTGCAGGAGCTCAGGCTCAGGCAAGACCCGGTGCGCAACCAAGTGCTTGGGGCTCTGGAATGTTGGGCGCAATTGCAACAACGGCGATCGGCGTGGTAGCGGGGTCTATGCTGTATCAGGGCATACAGAGCATGATGGGCCAACAAAAGCCTGAAGCTGCTCCAGGGCCTCTAGGACAAGCAGATACACCGCATGATATGCAGCCGGTTGGCGGTCAAACTGCCCCAGATCATATGCAAGTTGCATCCAATGATTTCAGCGATGACCTTGATCTTGGGGGTGGCTTTGACGATGGTGGTTTTGCATAAGACCAGAGCCCCTTTATTACTGGGGCTTACTGCTTTATTACTGAGCCTCTTAGGGTGCACGAGCACAAACTATGGCGATGACCAGTTTCAGTTGCGCATGGCTACGCATGGCAAAGACATTATGTGGATGCCAACTAAAGTGGAGACCACCCATGAGATGCTCACTTTAGCTGGAGTAAGGTCCACCGATATTCTTTATGACCTTGGCTCTGGCGACGGCGTAATCCCGATTGAGGCCGCAAAACTTTATGGCGTTCGTGCCTATGGTATTGAGTACAACCCGAATCTCGTAGCACTCTCTATCCGAAATGCCCAGCGGGCTAAGGTACATAACCTCGTCAACTTTAAGCAAGGCGATATCTTTGTCGAGGACTTTTCACAAGCTACTGTCCTGACCCTCTTTTTAGGAGAGAGCCTGAATACCCGACTAATGCCCACCATCTTAAAGATGAAGCCTGGAACTCGGGTGGTATCAAATACCTTTCGAATGGAGTCGTGGATTGCTGATCGGGAGATAAAAACGCGGCCAGGCGAGACAATCTATTTATGGATAGTTCCTGCAAATATCGATGGTTTATGGGTGATGAGTGGATTACCAAAAGGAGATACGGCGAACTTAGTGATTCGACAAAAGAAACAGTTGTTTGATGGATCGATTGATACCTCCATGATGAGTCATGCGAGGCGCACTATTTATTTTGAAGATGGGCGTATCACTGGCCAACATATCGAGTTTGCATTTAAGGATAGCCAGAACTCATATATCTTTAAAGGGCAGATGAGCGCTGGTCAACTCACAGGAATATTAAATAACGATCCTAAATTACCAGTCATTGCCAATCGCCCGAGACGCTAGGCCTTTTGGTCAATAAGAAAACTTCCTGATTAATTTAACCTGCAGCGACTGAGAAGCTTTTTAATGGAATGCATTTCAAAGGCGGGCTGGACTAGTTTGCGGCGTCTTTGAATGGCCTTCTCAAGCGATTGGTAAAACGCAGGATCATTCTCTGCTTTTTGCATCAGTTTGGCTAGAGCTTTTTCATCCCCCACAGGGTAATAGCCGGGATAATCATCTCCGAGTAGACCGCGATTACCAGCAATATTAGTCGCAATAACGGGAACCCCGATAGCAATGGCCTCGGTAACGACGTGGGCGCCGCCTTCCATCAAACTTGTGATTGCCATGACATGACTACGCGACAGGATTTGCATAGTCTTAGCGTGAGTTTGCTCGCCAAGCCATCGATAGCGAGCCATACGGGTATTGCATTCTTTAGCGTGCGCTTGCATCTGCAGACTCATTGCTTTCCCAAGATGACTAACCTTTATCGTACTTTCTGAGCTTAAATGTCGAAGGGCGCGGGTTATACAAAAAGGATCCTTCTCAGGGCGCAAATGACCAATGACGCTAATCTGAAAATGACGTTTTGGAGGAGGCTTTCTAGTAACGCCTTTGGTGGATTGATAAATAACGCTTACTTTACTGACAAACTCCTGCGGAATACGATCCAAGGAAGCGGACTGTAAAAGAACAATCTGTGATGCTAATTGCATTGACTGTTGGACTGCACGCCTTACTTCGCCTTCAGAGAGCAGGTCGCGATAGAGATCGGTTCCGGTCATAATCAAAATGACTGGGTGATTAGGATACTGTTGCTTAAATTGCAGTATCGATGAATGACTTCGGTAGGCATGAAGAGCAATAAGTAGATTGATATGGTTTCCTAACCAGGATTGTGTCAGGCGTGATGAATAGCCCAAATTCTTCAGAAAGCCTTGCCAGCGAAGCGCAGTGATTCGATTGCCATGCAGACTTCCAGGGGGAGCGGGGGTTACGATCTCGATCAATGGTGTGGGAGAAATTATGGTCATTTGGAGTAGTCTGCCATAGCTAAGACCGTTTTACTCAAAGAGCATTGTTTCCTTAGAATACATTGTGCAGAGTTCTTTAATTGCGATTAAATTAGTGTTCAATCTTATTCTGTTTGTATGACCACTAATACTCCCACCTTTGCATTTGTTGATATCGAGACAACCGGATCACGGCCCGATCGAGACAAAATCACTGAAATTGGAATACTAACGCTAGAAAATGGCGAGTGCTCAACATGGAATCGCTTAGTCAACCCCGGTGTACCAATACCCCTTAATATTCAAAACTTAACGGGTATTACTCCAGACATGATCGCCAAGCAGGTCAGCTTTGCAGAGTTAGCCCAGGACTTGTATCTCGAGCTAAAAGATAAGATCTTTGTAGCGCACAATGCGCGCTTTGATTACAGTTTCCTAAAAGCAGCATTTAAAACAGTAGGGATTGATTTTTCACCAAAGGTTATTTGTACTGTCAAACTATCTCGGCGTCTTTTTCCAAATCAAGCACGCCATAATCTCGATACCTTAATACAGGTCCATGGCCTTAAGATTGCCAAGCGCCATCGTGCCTTAGATGATGCTGAGTTGCTTCTCCAATTTTGGTTCGTGTGCGAGGGATTATTTGGAAAGCAGCGTTTGCTCGAAGAGGTGGCAGATCTATTGGGTAGACCAAGTTTGCCTGCTCATATCGATTCAGAAATGGTTAAGGTAATTCCAAATAGACCCGGCGTATATATTTTTTATGCCGAGAATCGACAGGTTCTTTACATCGGCAAAAGTAAAGACCTAAGAACCCGCGTGATGAGTCATTTTCAGCAATCATTAACCAACCGAAAAGAAATGAAACTATCGCTGCAGGTGCGCGATATTGATTGGATTGAAACCGCTGGTGAAGTAGGGGCCCTCTTATTGGAATCACGCCTGATTAAAGAAAAATTACCCAGTTTTAATATCAAGCTTCGACGCTCACGAGACCTCTGTGCATGGCAAATCGTGCACTCAAGCGCAGACCCCGTCGCGGTACGTCTGGTTAATCACCGAGATCTCCAGCCTGGATTCCAAGATAATTTGTATGGTTTGTTTTACAGTAAACGAGAAGCTTTACAAACTTTGCAAGCGATTGCCAAGAAAAATCAATTATGCGAAGGGCTTTTGGGTCTCGAAAAATTACTCCCCAATCAATCTTGTTTTGGCTATCACGTTAAACAATGTAAAGGGGCATGTATTGGAATCGAAAGCCAACAACTGCATTTGTTGCGTCTTCAGACCGCGCTCATTAAATTAAAGGTTGAGATTTGGCCCTATCGCGGTGCAATCGCCATTCAAGAAAATGAGGATCTACACGTATTTGATCGGTGGTGCTACTTAGGGACTGCTATCAATGAGAACGAGCTAGCTGAATTATTTGAGGATGGGGCGCCAGAGTTTGATCTTGATATTTATAAAATCATTAAGAAAATGCTGAAAGAGATGAGTAATTTTAATATCCTCGATCTCCACTATCATCAAGGTAAGGCAGACATGTTGCCTCTAACAAACTAATCTCTACTTATTTATGATTCCAAAACGGATTGGTATTATCGGTGCAGGTATTGCTGGACTTGCGTGCGCTACAGAGTTATCTAAAGCCGGTCATCATGTGACTCTGTTTGATAAGAGTCGAGGAGTGGGTGGTCGCATGAGTCATCGCCATTACGAAAAGTGGGGAGCTGATCATGGCGCCCAGTACTTTACGGCCAAAAACCCCCGGTTTATTGAAGAAGCCCAACGTTGGCTAAATGCAGGAGTGATCGAGCCTTGGGATGCAAAAATTGTTAGCCTAACTGATGGTGTGATTAGTCCATTAGAAGGCAATACCGAGCGTTATGTTGGGGTTCCTGCGATGACTGCACCTGCTAAATTTCTGGCTCAAGAACTCGATGTCAAAGTGTCAACAAACATTATAGAAATTAGACAAATTAATGACCTCTGGCGCGTGGTATCTAAAGAAGAGGGGCTATTGCACTTTTCCTTTGATTTCTTAATTAGCGCTATACCCTCGGTCCAAGCAAGTGGATTGGTGGCTGGTTACTCCAATGAACTTAAAGAAGTTTGTTCGCGGGTAAAGATGTTGCCATGTTGGACCTTGATGGCGTATTTCAAGAATCCCTTGCCACTCGATTTTGATGGAGCATTTGTTAATCATCATTTGTTCTCGTGGATTGCGCGCGATAATGCAAAGCCAGGAAGATCGGTATATGAGTCGTGGGTGGCTCAAGCATCGAATCAATGGTCTCACGAAAACCTCGCATTCACCCAGTTTGAAATTGAACCAATTTTGGTAAAAGTGTTTGAAGATCTCACGGGGCAAGTCTGCGATCTGTATCAAACTCACCTTTGGCGGTATTCCAAACTAGAGACTCCGAGTGAGCAAAACTGTGTCAGTGATTTTAGTGTCAGATTAGGTTTATGTGGAGATTGGTTACGCAATTCCACGGTTGAGGGTGCTTGGCTCAGCGGCTACTTCATGGGGCGCTCTTTGATCGAAACTAAAGAAGCCTAAATTAGGCGATGCGCAGTCCTACCAAGGAATCGTTTCCCCCGAGTAGGATTTAAAACAACCCGAGTCTTTTAGTTCTAGCTG
>RFQL01000032.1 GCA_009924985.1 Burkholderiaceae bacterium
CCCCTGTATGAAAGAGTTGCTGGGTGTTGAGGAGATTTGGCTGACTGCCTCTGGCGGGCCATTCCGAAATACTCCATTGGTGGACCTGGCTACTATTACCCCAGACCAAGCCTGCGCTCATCCAAATTGGGTGATGGGACGAAAGATTTCAGTAGACTCAGCGACGATGATGAACAAAGGCTTAGAGGTGATCGAGGCCCATTGGTTGTTTGGCCTTCCCTTAGAGAAAATAAAAGTATTGATTCATCCGGAGAGTGTGGTGCATTCGATGGTGCGCTACCGCGATGGTTCGGTGATGGCGCAATTAGGTCAGCCCGATATGCGGACTCCGATTGCATTTGGTCTAGCGTGGCCCAACCGTATTGATGCAGGAGTTGCCCCCCTCAATCTAACGCAATTATCGGGACTGCATTTTATGGAACCTGACTTAAAACGTTTTCCCTGTCTAGCGCTTGCATTTGCAGCGGCTAAGCAGGGCGGTACAAGTCCAACAGTTCTCAATGCCGCCAATGAGATTGCAGTAGCTGCGTTTTTGAGTGGTAAGTTACCGTATCTTCGCATTGCGCAAGTGGTTGAGGCTACCCTTAATCAACTGGAGAGCAGGCAGGCCCGATCGATCGAGGATGTATTGGAATCTGATCGTAAAGCACGCGAGCTTGCCTCCATCTCGTTGGAAGAGGCCTAGTTCGTGGAAGCTCTTTCAACCCTTCTTTATTTTCTGGTAACCATCGGTATTTTGGTGAGTTTTCATGAGTTTGGTCATTACAGCGCAGCCCGTTTATGTGGGGTGAAGGTACTTCGCTTTGCGGTGGGTTTTGGCAAACCACTAATGACCTTTAAATCGAAGTCACAAACTGAATGGGTCATCGCTGCGATTCCCTTGGGGGGTTATGTCAAATTATTGGATGGGCGGGATGCCGAGCAAACTATTAATGATGAGGATAGGGTGCACGCCTTTGATACCCAACCTTTATGGCAGCGTTCTTTTATTGTGGCCGCCGGCCCTCTAGCAAATTTTCTTTTAGCGATTCTGCTACTAGCATTGATTTACATTAGCGGCGTACAGCAACTGCCTGCTCAAATCAAGGCGCCGGCCCAGCAAACCTTAGCCGCGCAATTGGATATGGAAGCTGGCGATGAGATCTTGGCAATGAAGCTGGAGGGCGCAAGTGAATTTGTGCCCATCGTGAGTTGGAATGATTTACGTTGGAGATTATTGGATGCCATCACCGCTGAAGAGAGCTTTTCCTTAGAGTTGGAATCAGAGACCGGTGAGAAGCATATCGTGCAAGTGAGAGCTGAGAGCTTGCCGCGGTTAACGCCAGATACAGACCCATTTGCGCGTTTAGGGATATTACCAATGCCAGGTAAAAATGCCCAAGGAGAATCGACTTGGTTTGAGTTACAGCTAGATCCTATCGACGCCTTGATTTATGCAGGTGAGCGGGTCTGGTTGATCACTAAGGTTTCCACCCGCATGATGGCGGGCTTAATTACAGGGTCAACCTCCCTGAAGCAACTGAGTGGCCCGATCAGTATTGCAGATATGGCCGGTAAGTCAGCTCAATTTGGCTGGCAGTCCTTCCTATCCTTTTTGGCGCTCCTGAGTATCAGCATTGGCTTACTCAATCTAGTACCTTTACCCATGCTCGATGGGGGTCAGCTCCTGTATGATGCATGGGAGTTGGTCTCTGGAAAACGCTTGTCGATTGAGCTCCAAGGGATCTTTCAAAAATTTGGCTTTATATTAATCATTGCTTTGACCATCTTTGCTGTTTTTAATGACCTACAACGATTTTTTCTGTCCTGATGCTACGTTCAAATAGTTACCTATCAATACTTCTGAAGCAATCTATCTATTTGCTTACGGCCCTAGTTTTGCTAGTAGGCATCCCCCTAAAGTCTTTACAGGCTACAGAACCCTTTGTAGTGAAAGATATTCGGGTGGAGGGCTTGCAACGGGTAGAGCCTGGAACGGTATTTAGTTACTTACCCGTTCAAGTGGGTGAGCGCTTTACGAGCGAGAAGGCAGCGGATTCGATTAAGGCTTTGTATGCCACTGGCTTCTTCCGCGATGTACAGATACAGGCGCAAGGTGATGTCTTAATTGTGATTGTGGAGGAACGCCCAACCATCTCGCGAATCGAGTTTACAGGGATGAAGGAATTTGACTCAGAGGTGGTCCGAAAGTCCTTGCGCACCGTTGGTGTGGCTGACGCCCGTTTCTATGACAAAGCTCTTATCGACAAAGCAGAGCAAGAGCTTAAGCGCCAGTATGTTAGTAGAGGCTTATTTGCCGCTGAGGTAGTAACTACGGTAACGCCCGGAGCGCGTAATCAGGTTGCCATCTTTTTCAATATTGATGAAGGCCCAAGTGCCAAAATCAAAGAAATTAATTTTATCGGCAATAAAGCTTTTAGTGAAAGCACCTTGCGGGGTGAGATGCAATTACAAACGGGCGGATGGCTGTCCTGGTACTCCAAGGATAACCTCTATTCCAAGCAAAAACTGACCGCTGATTTAGAAACCATTCGTTCTTATTACTTAAATCGTGGCTATCTTGAGTTTGTAATTGAATCAACCCAAGTTTCCATTACGCCGGATAAGAAAGACATTTACCTTACTATCAGTATTCGTGAGGGAAATAAATTTACCGTTAAGAACATTAGTTTGGCAGGTGAGTTATTGGGCAAAGAGAAGGAGTTTCAGTCTTTGCTTACCATTAAACCGGGCGAGACATTTTCATCTGCTAAGTTAGCAGAGGGCACCAAAGCAATCGCAGAGAAATTGGGTTCTTATGGATACGCCTTTGCTGTGATTAATCCTCAGCCTGATATTCGCCGTGATTTGAATGAGGTTGATATCACCCTGGTAGTAAATGTTGGAAGACGTGTATATGTTCGTAAGGTTGAGATTACAGGGAATGCAAAAACCCGTGATCTAGTGATCCGGCGTGAGATGCGCCAGTTTGAGAGCTCGTGGTTTGATAGTGAAAAAATCCGCTTATCGAAAGAGCGTGTTAATCGAACGGGCTATGTGAAAGACAGTGAAATTACTACAGCTGATGTCCCTGGATCACCAGATCAAGTTGATATTAACGTGAAGGTGGAAGAGAAGCCAACAGGGGCGATCTCGATTGGTGCTGGATTTTCATCCACCGAGAAATTAATCTTTACTGCTGGTATCAATCAAGAGAATGCCTTAGGAACAGGAACAAGTATTGGGTTAAATTTTGCTCTGGGTAAAATCAATCAATCCTTGGCCCTCTCCCAGTATGATCCATACTTTACAGAAGATGGCATTAGTCGCTATACCGACTTGTTTTATCGATCCACTAAGCCCCTGTTTTATGTTGGTGACGCTGCTTATCAAATCAAATCAGTCGGTACTAACCTAAAGTTTGGGGTTCCCTACACAGAAGTAGATCGAATCTTCTTTGGATCTGGTTATGAATTATTTGACATCAATGTCACTCAAAATACGCCGCAACCTTACCAAAATTATGCAAGTGCTTGGGGGGTTGCAACCCCACCCGGTGGCCGTGTTCAAACCTACAGCATTCCTGCGACCGTTGGTTGGGCACGTGATGGCAGGGATAGTGCTCTAATCCCTTCTAAAGGATCCTTGCAACGCTTGTCGGCTGAGGTGGGTACACCCCTAGGTAATTTAACTTTTTATCAGTTAAACGCTCAGTATCAGCACTATTACTCTTTCTCCAAGGGCAATATTCTGTCCTTTAATGGCGAAGTTGGTTATGGCGAGGCTTATGGTAGTAAGCCCTATCCGATTACCAAGAATTACTACGTTGGCGGTATTGGCTCTGTGAGGGGTTATGCACCAGGCTCATTGGGACCTCAGTACTTAAACCCCTTTGTTGGTAGATCTCTTCCAACGGGCGGACAGTCGAAGATTGTCACCAATGTGGAATATACCTTCCCAGTTCCCGGCTCCGGGGTTGATAAGACCTTGCGACTTTTTGGTTTTGTGGATGGCGGCAACGCCTTCCAAGACATTAATTTGGTCTTGCGATACTCCTATGGCGTCGGTTTATCATGGATATCACCATTGGGCCCTTTAAAATTTAGCTACGGTATGCCAATCAAATCACAACCCAACGATAATATTCAGAGATTGCAGTTCCAGGTGGGTACAGCGTTTTAAAAGTAAGGAAAGAAAAGATGAGAAAAGTATCAATTACAAATTGGGCTAAATTAGGAACGGTTGCCATTATGGCTCTGTTTGGTTCAATAGCGTCAGCCCAAGACGCGGGTGCGCGCATTGCGTTTGTGAATGCAGAAAAGATTTTTGTTGAATCAAACATGGCTAAAGCAGCGCAGTCTAGACTCCAAAATGAATTTACTAAACGCCAAAATGAAATTAGGGATGGCGCCCAAAAGATTAAAGCAACCGCTGAGAAGCTAGACCGTGATGCTGCAGTGATGCCTGAAGCAGAGCGAATTCGGAAGCAGCGGGAGTTAGCTGACTTTGATCGTGACCTCCAAAGAAAAAATCGTGAGCTCAACGATGATGCGGCTCAACGTAATGCAGAGGAAAGAGCAAAAATTGCGGAACGGGCCAGTGTCGCCCTTCGTCAAATTGCAGAACAACGAAAAATTGATATCATTTTTCAAGAATCCCCTGCATACCTTAATCCCAGACTTGATATAACGGATGAAGTGATTAAGGCTCTTAACAACCTTAAATAATCCTATGCCTACCGCCATCGAGCTGGCCGAACAATTTCAAGCGAGCTTGGTGGGGGACGGTTCCTGCCGATTGAGAGGACTCGCTCCTCTGGAAACGGCCAAAGCCGATCAAATTTCATTTCTATCAAATCCACTCTACCGCCAAGCGGCGATCGAGAGTCAAGCAGGTGCTTTGATTGTTAGTCAAGCTGATCTGAGCTACTTGCAAGAGGAGGGCAAGCACTCTGCAAGTCGAGTGTATTTCCTCTCTAAAAATCCGTATGCAACGTTCGCGCGGATAGCGCAATGGTTCGCCAAAGAAAGCTCTTCTACCCATTCCCCTGGAATCAGTCCAATGGCAGTGATTGATCCAAGCGTAGTAATTCCAAGCTCCTGTCATATTGGCCCTTTTGTTCAGATTGGTCCAAATGTTCGTTTGGGGGAGCGGGTTACCTTGCTTGCGCATATCAGCTTAGGCGCCAATACTGTCATTGGTGATGACTCCCTGATTTATCCGAATGTATCGATCTATTCGGTATGCGAGATTGGCGATCGTTGCATTATTCATAGTGGCGCGGTGATTGGTGCCGACGGCTTTGGTTTTGCCCCCGACTTTTCTACCCAAGGTGGTGAATGGGTCAAAATTCCGCAAACAGGAGCTGTTTGTATTGGTAATGATGTTGAGATTGGTGCCTGCACCACGATTGATCGAGGTGCGATGGCTAATACTATTATCGGCGATGGTTGCAAAATTGATAATCAGGTGCAAATCGCCCATAACGTGAGTGTTGGGGTGCATACCGTCATCGCAGGATGCGCAGCGATTGCTGGTAGTACAACGATTGGTAACTATTGTGTGATTGGTGGAAATGCTAATTTTGCAGGCCATTTAACGATTGCTGACCGAACTACGATTTCAGGGGGCACTGCAGTCATCCGCTCGATACTAGAGCCAGGCACTCATTTGACTGGCGTCTTTCCATCGATGCCTCATGCCCTTTGGGAAAAGAATGCAGCTATCTTGCGCGGACTGGATAAAATACGTCAGCGGATACGAGACCTTGAAAAAAAGGATCCAAAGTCTTAGAGGTTCAAGGTTACACAGATTGATACGGGCAACATGGAAGTATTACTACATTGGAAGCGTTTATGAGTCAGACATCAGTGATCGATATCAACAAAATTTTGCGGCTATTGCCCCACCGCTATCCATTTTTATTAGTCGATCGTGTATTAGAGATCGAGCCAGGAAAAACGATTAAGGCGCTTAAAAATGTCACCATGAATGAACCTTTTTTTCAGGGGCATTTCCCAGACTATCCGGTGATGCCAGGCGTATTGATTATTGAAGCCTTGGCCCAAACAGCAGCATTACTGACCTTCTCTGAGGCACACGATCCCGAAGATGTTTACTACTTTGCTGGTATTGATGGTGCGCGCTTCAAACGGATTGTCTTGCCCGGCGATCAATTGATGTTGCATGCTAATTTTGAGCGTGGCAAGGCCGGTATTTATAAGTTTCAGGTGAAGGCGACAGTTAATGACGAGTTAGCAGCCGAGGCTGCCATCACTTGCGCAGTGCGCAAGAAGGGTAACTAATGGCCACGATACATGCATCTGCCATCGTAGATAGCAATGCAGAGTTAGCCGATGACGTGGTGATTGGTCCTTATGCAGTGATTGGTGCTCACGTCAAAATGGGTTCGGGTTGCACAGTCGGCTCACACAGTGTTGTCGAAGGACATACCACCTTGGGTAAGGAGAATCGGATTGGCCATTTTGCTGCCATCGGTGGCGAGCCCCAAGACATGAAGTACCGGGGTGAGCCCACTCAATTAATCATCGGTGATCGCAATACAATTCGTGAGTTCACGACGATTCATACAGGAACTTCTCAAGATAAGGGAATCACATGTATCGGCAACGATAACTGGATCATGGCCTATGTCCACATTGCGCATGATTCTCAAATTGGCAACCACACCATTTTCTCGAGTAATGCACAAATTGCAGGACATGTAGAAGTCGGTGACTGGGCCATTATGGGCGGTATGTCTGGGGTTCACCAGTTTGTCCGGATTGGTGCTCATGCGATGCTGGGTGGTGCATCTGCCTTGGTACAAGACATTCCACCTTTTGTGATGGCTGCTGGTGATAAAGCCCAGCCTCACGGCATTAATGTGGAAGGTTTAAAGCGACGAGGCTATTCACCAGAGTGTGTGTTGGAGCTACGGGCTGCGTATAAAGTTCTCTATAAAGATGGCCTCAGTTTTGAGGAGGCGAAGCTTGTAATTCAAGCAATGATCGCTAAGAGTTCAGATCAGCAGACTCAAGAGGCACTCACGCAGTTTCATCAATTCCTAGCCGCATCAACACGCGGCATTATTCGGTAGTTGGTCTTGCCTAATCTGGCTTGTGTTGCGGGAGAGCCATCGGGGGACCTAATCGCAGCCCCGGTCTTTAGTGCCCTCCATCAGATACCATCGATGGCTGGGCTAGATGTTTACGGTATCGGTGGCAAAGCGATGCAGGCGGAGGGATTTCGGTCACTGTGGCCCATGGAGACCTTAAGTGTTCGAGGTTATGTTGAGGCCTTAAGACAGTTGCCGGCCATTTTGCGTTTGCGCTCTGAGCTCATCGCGCAATTACTAGATTCTCAACGCCCCGATCTCTTTATGGGGATTGATGCCCCAGACTTTAATTTAGGCGTGGAGCTGCGTTTAAGAGAAGCAGGAATCCCCACGATTCATTTTGTTTCTCCCTCGATCTGGGCCTGGCGTGGCAGTCGTATTAAGAAAATCAAACGCGCGGTTGATCGAGTCTTATGCTTATTTCCGTTTGAGCCTGAGATCTATGAGAAAGCTGGTATCGCCGCAAGCTATGTAGGGCACCCCATGGCCAGTGAAATCCCAGAAATTGTCGATACCGCAGCTGCTAAGAAAAAAATGAATGGTGGCCTTGAGGGCCTGGTAATTGCAGTTTTACCAGGCAGTCGTTCATCCGAGATTGAGTTAATTGGTCCCGTTTTCTTCGAAACTATCGCCCTGATAGCAGAGCGCCTTACAGGTCAGAAACTCCATTTTGTAGTACCGATTGCTACACCGCATTTGCGACCCGCAATTGAATCCCTTCGCACTAATCTATTGATCGATCATCCAGAAATTGATCTGATATTGTTGGATGGTGAAGCTGATCTTACTTTGGCTGCAGCTGATGTCGTCTTAATTGCTAGCGGTACAGCAACTTTGCAAGCTGCTCTTTGGAAGAAGCCTATGGTGATTTCATATAAGGTACCTTGGTTAACCGCGCAGATCATGAAGCGACAGGGTTATTTGCCATACGTGGGACTACCTAATATCTTGAGTGGTGAGTTTGTTGTGCCTGAACTCTTACAAGATGCGGCAAAGCCAGGGGCGCTAGCTGATGCGGTTTTGTCTTGGCTAGACCGTCCAGCAGCAGTTCAGACTTTGCAGACTCGATTTGAACAATTACATCTTCGTTTAAAAAGACCTACCGGTTTATTGGTTGCGCAAGTTATTGAGCAAACCCTAAGACGATCTGGGGTTGTTCAATGAGCATTCTGTGGATTTGTGGTGTTGATGAAGCGGGGAGGGGGCCTTTAGTAGGCTCTGTAGTTGCTGGAGCAGTAGTCTTGGATCCTAATCAGCCGATTACAGGCTTGCGAGATTCTAAAAAATTATCGCCAGCACGCCGTGAGGAGCTCTATATAGAAATTATGCAAAAAGCAAGAGCTTGGGGGGTTGGAGAAGCTAGCCCTAGCGAGATTGATGAACTCAATATCTTGCAAGCCACTCTGTTAGCCATGCGCCGAGCTGTCGAGGCTTTGGTGGAAGGTTTGGGTGAGTGGCCTAGTAAGGCATTAATTGATGGGAATCGTTGCCCAGTATTGCCAATTGCTAGTGAGGCCATCATTAAAGGGGATGTAAAGGAGCCCGCGATCTCGGCAGCATCGATCATTGCCAAAGTAACGCGTGATCGGCAAATGCATGCATTGCACTTGCGGTATCCGCAGTATGGGTTTGATCAGCACATGGGTTATCCCACAGAAGTCCATATGCGGGCACTTCAACAGTATGGACCCTGTGTGGAGCATCGCCAGACCTTCTCACCCGTCCGGAATCTTATTCGTGGCTAAAAACGAGGTCATTCATTCGCGTGATAACGCTTTACTTAAGCGTATTCGACAATTACAACTATCTGGAAGTAAAGGTCAAAAGGCAAGAGTAGAGCAACAACAGGCTGTTCTCGATGGTATCCATGTCATGCAAACATGGTTAGGCGACACCCGCCTTCATTCATTCATTACAAGCTCAAGCGCCCAAACCCATCCAGAAATCGCCACTCTAATTGAGCGTCATCTTGAGCATTGCCCCAATACGCAAATCCACTGGGTAGATGAGACCTTATGGAGTTCGATTAGTGAGTTGGAGAATGCTCCCCACATCATGGGCCTGATCAAGTTGGAGCAAGCCAAAGTAGGTCATCAGACAATTAAAGGGGATGTGTTGATCCTCGAGGCTATTCAAGATGCTGGTAACGTCGGCACGATCTTGCGTACTGCCTTAGCGACCCATTTTAGGCAGGTTATTTGCACAACTGGAACTGCTCATATTTGGTCACCCAAAGTACTACGTGCTGCTATGGGTGCGCATCGGCATCTCCATTTTTATGAGGGCTGGAGTACCAATGATGTGGCAAGTAATATCGAATCATCTTTGTTGGCTACCGCCATGGATGCTAAAGACAATTTATATTCAATCAGTAAAATACTCAGTAAGCCAGTGGCCTGGATTTTTGGGAATGAAGGCCAAGGCGTCTCAAGCGATTTATTAGCACAAGCGCAGCAGGTTCAGATTCCGCAAAATTCGGAGATTGAATCTCTCAATGTAGCAACGGCTGCCGCAGTCTGTTTATATGAAACTTTGAGGGTCCGATCTAGCCAATCGGATTCGTTATCCTAGGATAGATTTATCTGAGCTGATTGCTTGCAAAATCGTAGTTGCAATCTCTTCAATGGATTTACTCGTAGTTGAGACCCATGGAATGGACTCGCGGCGCATCATTGAAGTTGCTTCATTAATCTCATAACGGCAGTTCTCTAGTTTGGCATAATTACTTCCTGGCCTACGCTCATTACGTATCTCGCATAAACGATCTGCATCAATGGTGAGACCATAAATTTTTTGTTTATGGGGTAGCAGGTCTTTAGGGAGCTGTCCGCGCTCAAAATCTTCTGGTATCAATGGGTAATTCGCCGCTTTCAAGCCGTACTGCATGGCTAGATACAAACTGGTTGGGGTTTTGCCGACGCGTGATACGCCCACTAAGATGACATTAGCGTCCGCTAGATTTTGATTGGATTGACCATCGTCGTGAGCGAGTGAGTAGTTGATGGCCTCAATGCGATTCTTGTATGCATCCGTATCGGCATTATGGTGGAGGCGATTAATAGCATGGGTTGAGCGCATACCGAGTGTTTGCTCAAGCGGAGCCACAAAGGTCTGAAACATATCCAAGACCAGAGCATTCGCTTTGCTAACCACTTGGTTAACTTCAGGATTGACTAAGGTCGTAAAGACAATGGCCTGCCCGTATTTAGGATCTGCATTATTGATTTGCATAACGGCATCATGTGCTTTATCAACCGTATCCACAAAAGGAATTCGTATTTGCTTAAAACTTGCCTCAAATTGCGCCAAGATCGATTGACTGAAGTTTTCAGCCGTGATGCCTGTGCCATCCGAAACAATATAAACAAGGCGTGACACTAGGGGATTATTGATATTCATGGTGGGCATGAGGAAATTCTAATTGATTAAAAAATAGGCAACTAAGTTCAGCGAATACAATACTGTTTATTCAAGTATGCCCGATTTTATAGACGCTACTTAACCCATTTTTTTACTTTTACGAGAGTCTTTATGTCTATGCAAAATAAGCAAAACGCCTATGTTTTGCCTTTTGAGGAGTTGCGCGTCGGCGATGTTGAGTCGGTGGGTGGTAAGAATTCCTCTTTGGGTGAAATGATTTCACAATTGGCTTCAATGGGTGTGCGAGTGCCAACCGGATTTGCCACTACCTCACTCGCATTTCGTGATTTTCTACAACACAATCAACTCGATCGTAAGATTTCTGAACGCCTTGTCGAATTAAATGTGGACGATGTCCGTGCCCTTGCTGAGGCTGGCGCAGAGATTCGTTCTTGGATTGAGAATGCGTCTTTTCAACCCCGATTAGAGGGCGAGATCCGGGAAGCGTTTACGAACTTAGATGCTTCTGGGAAAGGGTCTTTTGCAGTGCGATCATCTGCAACGGCTGAAGACTTGCCAGATGCTTCTTTTGCAGGTCAGCAAGAGACCTTTCTCAACGTTAGTGGCATTGAGGATGTGCTCCATAAAATTCGGGAGGTCTTTGCTTCACTCTATAACGATCGGGCTATTTCTTATCGAGTTCATAAAGGCTTTGCTCATGCTGAGGTTGCCTTATCTGCGGGGGTGCAACGCATGGTACGCTCAGATACGGGTGCAGCAGGGGTGATGTTTACTTTAGATACGGAGTCGGGTTTTCCGGGGGTGGTTTTCATTACTTCCAGTTACGGTCTCGGTGAGACCGTGGTGCAGGGTGCTGTAAATCCGGATGAGTTTTATGTATTTAAAGAGACCTTAGCCAAGGGTAAGAAGGCCATTATTCGCAGATCCTTGGGTTCGAAGTTAATCCAAATGCAATTTGCTCCTGCGGGCTCGAAGGAGCGTGTGCAAACCGTTGAAGTTAGTCCGGAACTGCGTAATCGCTTCTCAATCTCGGATGAGGATATTACCGAGTTAGCAAAATATGCCGTGATTATCGAAAATCATTATGGTCGACCCATGGATATCGAGTGGGGTAAAGACGGCCAAGATGGCAGGATCTATATCCTGCAAGCACGCCCCGAGACAGTAAAGAGCCAGTCTGCTGGTCAGGTCGAATTACGCTATCGGCTTAAAGGAAACTCTCGAGTCATTACTACGGGACGCGCTATCGGACAAAAGATTGGTGGTGGGCCAGTGCGAGTAATTCGGGATGCCAGCGAGATGGATCGGGTGCAGCCCGGTGACGTCTTAGTGGCCGACATGACCGACCCCAACTGGGAGCCAGTGATGAAACGGGCCTCTGCGATTGTGACCAATCGCGGTGGGCGGACCTGTCATGCTGCCATTATTGCCAGGGAGTTAGGTGTTCCTGCAGTCGTAGGCTGTAGTAACGCTACAGACCTCTTGCAGGATGGTGCGGTCGTCACTGTTTCCTGCGCCGAAGGTGATGAAGGTCGGATCTACGATGGTTTGATCGAAACTGAAGTCACTGAGGTGAAACGAGGTGTCCTACCAGAGATTCCTGTGAAGATCACGATGAACATTGGCAATCCCCAATTAGCATTTGATTTCTGTCAGCTGCCCAATGCGGGGGTGGGCCTTGCCCGTCTTGAGTTCATTATCAATAACTATATTGGTGTTCATCCTCGTGCCGTATTGGAGTACCCCAATATTGATGCAGATCTAAAACGAGCTGTGGAAAGTGTTGCGCGCGGGTATTCAAGCCCCAAATCTTTTTATGAAGATAAATTGGTGGAGGGGGTCTCAACGATTGCAGCAGCTTTTTATCCCAAACCCGTGATTGTGCGTTTATCAGATTTCAAGTCCAATGAGTACAAAAAGCTCATTGGTGGATCGCGCTATGAGCCCGATGAAGAGAACCCGATGCTTGGTTTTAGGGGTGCATCGCGTTATGTCTCGGAGGACTTTGGTGAGGCTTTTGCTCTAGAGTGTGCGGCCATGAAGCGGGTTCGTGAGGATATGGGTCTTGATAATGTAGAGATCATGGTGCCATTCGTACGCACGATTCCTCAGGCTAAACGCGTCATCGATATGATGGCAACGCTAGGTCTTAAGCGAGGTGTTAACGGACTAAGACTCATTATGATGTGCGAGATTCCGTCTAATGCCATATTGGCTGATCAGTTCCTCGAATACTTTGACGGGTTCTCGATTGGCTCAAACGATATGACCCAATTAACGCTTGGTTTGGATCGTGATTCGGGTATGGAGTTACTGGCAATTGATTTTGATGAACGGGATCCCGCTGTGGAATTTATGATCGAACGCTCGATTGATGCGTGTGTCAAGCAAGGTAAGTATGTGGGCATTTGTGGTCAGGGTCCGTCCGATCATCCAGACTTTGCGAAGTGGTTGGTCAAAAAAGGAATTACCTCTATCTCCCTAAACCCAGATAGTGTGGTGCAGACGTGGGAGTTTTTGGCAAATAATCCCTAGCTGAGTTGGCCGCGCACAATGCGCGCCTTCTCACGCTCCCAATCTTTCTCTTTGCTGGCCTCACGCTTGTCATGTTGTTTCTTGCCGCGGGCTAACCCAATTTCGCATTTCACCCGCCCTTTCGAGAAATGCATATTGAGCGGCACCAAGGTATAGCCACGTTGCTCTACCTTGCCGATTAGCTTAAGGATTTCACTCTCGTTGAGGAGTAATTTACGAGTGCGTGTTGGATCTGCATGCACATGGGTCGAAGTGGAGGAGAGTGGACTGATGTGCGATCCGATTAGAAAAATCTCTGCATTGCGCACCACGACATACGCTTCTTTGATCTGAGCCCGCCCCGCACGAATGGCCTTAACCTCCCACCCCTCAAGGACGAGACCGGCCTCATAGCGGTCTTCAATAAAATAGTCAAAGAAGGCTTTTTTGTTATCGACGATACTCATGGTTTAAAGTTTTTATAGGTTCCATCATATTGATTATGGCAGACGTCAATAAGACCGTTTTAATTGGGCACTCCGCCGAGCGCATGTACAGCTTGGTGACGGATGTGGCGAGCTATCCCGAGTTTTTACCCTGGTGCGGTGGTGTGGATATTTATGAGCAAACGGAGACTGTGCTAGATGCCAAAATAAAGATCCACTTCAAAGGGATTGAGCAGTATTTTCATACTCGCAATGCCAATCATCGACCCGATTCGATCGATATGCAATTTGTTGATGGCCCGTTTAAGAGTTTTACAGGGCAGTGGCATTTTATTGCCTTGCGTGAGGACGCTTGTAAGATTGAGTTCAATTTGCACTGGGAGTTTAAGAATGTCATTTTGGATAAGGTGATTGGCCCAGTGTTTTCGTATATCGCAGGTACCTTTGTGGATTGTTTTGTCAAACGAGCAGATCAACTGTATGGCAGCTAATTCTTCTAAGACCGTTAAGATACTTCTGTGCGATGCTCGGGTCGATCCACCTACACTGCAGATATATCAACTTCCTGTACCCAAGGAAGGATTGCAAACCGTAGGCTGGGCGCTGCAAACTCTTCAAATTGCCCAAACCAAGGATGATCCGGTCATTGGTCGCAAGGGGTGCTACGGCGTATTTGGAAAACGCAAGGATTGGGATAGCCCCATTTATGCGGGTGATCGCCTCGAGCTATATGCCCCCTTGCAAATTGATCCTAAAATGGCGCGTCGCAAGAAAGCAAATCGAGATAAAGACGGTCAGTTAAAAGCAAAGGCACAGCTTCGGGCAAGCGCACGAACTGCAAAAGCAAAGGCCCCAAAATAGGCTCTGCAATAGCGATATCTCAGTGCTAAGGTCATGATCGAGAAGGGATTTAAGAGTAAATAGCCGAGAACCTCTATAATCTGATTTTGCGACTAGGGGTTTTGCATGCGACTCATACAAAAAGCACTAACGTTCGATGATGTGCTCCTCGTGCCGGCTTATTCGGCGATCCTTCCGCGTGACACTAATTTGGTTACCCAATTAACCCGCGATATCACCATCAATATTCCTTTGGTATCGGCTGCTATGGATACCGTGACCGAAGGACGTTTGGCAATTGCAATGGCAACCGAGGGTGGTATTGGAATTGTTCATAAAAATCTTAAGCCTGCAGAGCAGGCGAAAGAAGTCGCTAAAGTGAAGCGTTATGAGTCTGGGGTCTTGCGGGATCCCATCACAATTCATCCTGACATGACTGTGCAACAAGTGATTCAGTTATCCAAAGAGCATGGCTTTTCTGGATTTCCTGTTCTGCAAGGAAAAACAGTAGTCGGCATCATTACCAATCGTGACCTGCGCTTCGAAGAGGATCTGAACGCACCAGTGAAATCAAAAATGACCCCGCGTGAGCGTCTTGTAACTGTTCAAGAAGGTGCTAGCCTAGAAGAGGCAAAGCGTTTAATGAACAAGCATCGCTTAGAGCGCGTGCTGGTTGTCAATGACTCCTTTGAGTTAAGAGGCTTAGTGACCGTTAAAGACATCATGAAGGCCACTGAGCATCCTAATGCTTGCAAAGATAGCGAGGGAAAGTTACGTGTCGGGGCAGCAGTTGGTGTAGGCCCTGATAATGATGAGCGCGTTGAGTTGTTGGTGAAGGCTGGTGTTGATCTTATTGTGGTGGATACTGCCCACGGACATAGTCAGGGTGTTCTCGATCGAGTCAAGTGGGTCAAGAAACACTATCCACAGGTACAAGTGATTGGTGGCAATATCGCAACAGGCGAAGCCGCTAAAGCATTAGCAGATCATGGAGCTGATGGCGTGAAGGTTGGTATTGGCCCAGGCTCAATTTGCACCACCCGGATTGTGGCTGGTGTTGGCGTTCCCCAAATTACTGCGGTCGTGAATGTTGCGAAGGCTTTAAAAGGAACTGGCATCCCACTGATTGCTGATGGTGGCGTCCGTTATTCCGGGGATATTGCCAAAGCATTAGCGGCTGGCGCAAATTCAGTGATGATGGGCGGTATGTTTGCGGGCACTGAAGAGGCTCCAGGGGAAGTATTTTTATATCAAGGACGTTCCTATAAAAGCTACCGTGGTATGGGTTCATTGGGCGCGATGTCCGATGGTGCCGCCGATCGTTACTTCCAAGAAGATATTAGCGCCGCTAATGCCGACAAATTAGTGCCCGAAGGCATTGAAGGTCAAGTGCCATATAAAGGAAGTGTGCTGAGTATCTTGCATCAGCTAACAGGCGGTATTCGTTCTTCAATGGGTTACTGCGGTTGTAAGACCATTGCGGAGTTACATGAGAAGGCAAGTTTTGTGGAGATTACTTCTGCTGGAGTGCGCGAGTCGCATGTCCATGATGTAAAGATCACGAAGGAAGCCCCTAATTATCACATCGATTAAGAATCCAAAAGCCGTGCACGATAAGATTCTGATTCTAGATTTTGGTTCTCAAGTTACCCAATTGATCGCACGTCGCGTTCGAGAAGCTAAGGTCTATTCTGAGATCTGGGCATACGATTGTGATCCAGAGCAAATTAAAGAGTTTGTAAGAAGTCAGTCTTGCAAGGGGATCATCCTCTCTGGTGGCCCAAGCTCGGTTACGGAGCCAAACAGCCCTCGCGCCCCACACATAGTGTTTGATCTTAGGGTGCCTGTCTTGGAAACGATGGCAACCCAGCTTGGCGGCACGGTTGCCTCGGCAGAGTCTTTAGGCAAGGCTCGGGAGTTTGGCTATGCCGAGGTGAGGGCACGTGGCCACAGTGATTTATTCAAGGATATTGAAGACCACCGGACGGCAGAGGGGCACGGCATTCTGAAAGTATGGATGAGTCATGGAGATTCAGTGACAGAGCTGCCTACCCAGTTCAAGTTAATGGCTTCAACCCCTTCGTGCCCCATTGCAGGCATGGCCAATGAAGAGAAGCATTTCTATGGACTTCAGTTTCATCCAGAAGTGACTCATACTCTAAAAGGCAAAGAAATTCTGAATCGTTTTGTTCATGACATTTGTCAATGCCGTTCTGATTGGGTGATGGGAGACTACATTCAAGAAGCGGTCGCCAAGATAAAAGAGCAGGTTGGTTCAGACGAGGTTATTTTAGGTTTATCCGGCGGCGTAGACTCTAGTGTTGCTGCAGCCCTCATCGGGCTATTGGTCAGCAATTAACTTGTGTATTTGTCGATCATGGGCTCTTGCGCCTTAATGAAGGCAAGATGGTTATGGATATGTTTGCTCGTAATCTTGGGGTGAAGGTGATTCATGTTGATGCAGCTAATGAGTTCCTAGGAAACCTGGAGAGTGTGACTGACCCCGAACAAAAACGTAAGATTATTGGCAAAGAGTTTGTGGAGGTATTTCAGCGAGAATCTGCCAAGATCAAGAATGCCAAGTGGCTTGCACAAGGAACCATTTACCCTGATGTGATTGAATCAGCTGGAAAAGGTAAGAAGGGCGCCCATACGATTAAGAGTCATCACAACGTTGGTGGACTTCCAGAGGATATGCACCTCAAGCTATTGGAGCCGCTTCGAGAACTGTTTAAAGACGAAGTAAGAACACTTGGTATTGCCCTGGGTTTACCTAAAGAGATGGTTGATCGTCATCCATTCCCGGGCCCAGGACTTGGGGTCCGAATCTTAGGTGAGGTCAAACCAGAATTTGCAGATCTTCTGCGACGTGCAGATGCCATCTTTATTGAAGAACTTAGAAATACGATTGATCCAAATACTCAACAATCCTGGTATGCGCTTACCAGCCAGGCCTTTGCCGTCTTTCTGCCTGTTAAATCAGTGGGTGTGATGGGTGATGGTCGGACCTATGAGTATGTCGTTGCTCTGCGAGCAGTGCAAACCCAAGACTTTATGACCGCCCACTGGGCACATCTACCTCATGAGCTATTGGGTAAAGTGTCCAACCGAATCATCAATGAAGTGCGCGGTATTAACCGAGTTGTTTTTGATATTAGCGGTAAACCCCCCTCCACAATCGAGTGGGAATAAAAAATTAATTTAGATATTCATTGTCATGTATTCCGTTAAAGAACTCTTTGCTACTTTGCAAGGAGAAGGTGCGCAAGCAGGGCGCGCAGCCATATTCTGCCGCTTTGCTGGGTGCAACCTCTGGTCCGGGCGAGAGGAAGACCGCTCAACAGCTATTTGCCAATTTTGCGACACTGATTTCGTTGGTACGGATGGTGTGGGCGGTGGGAAATTTGATAGTGCCGACCATTTAACCAATGCAATTGAAGCCGCATGGTTGGAAACGATGAGTACGGATCATTATCGCTATGTAGTGATGACTGGGGGTGAGCCCTTATTACAACTTGATGCTCCACTCATTGAGGCTCTGCATCAACGTCATTTTGAGATTGCAATTGAGACGAATGGCACGATTAAGATCCCTAACGGAATTGATTGGGTATGCCTAAGTCCTAAGGCTAACGCAGATTTAGTGGTGAAGCAGGCTGATGAAATCAAGCTAGTTGTGCCTCAGACAGAACATCAACCCATTGAAACAACTTTACACCGTTTTGAGGGCATGGATTTTAGACATCGTTATTTACAACCTATGGATGGACCTCAATTGAGAGAAAATACAGCCTATGCTGTTGAGTTGTGTCAAAAACATCCTCTGTGGCGCTTAAGTGTGCAAACCCATAAAATGATCGGAATTCAGTAATGCAGCGCCTTACAATTACACGCCGTCTCGAGTTTGATGCTGGACATCGTATCCCAAATCATGGTGGACAATGCCGGCATCTCCATGGACATCGCTATGCTCTTGAGTTAACGGTCTTGGGCCCGGTACATGCATCGCGCGGTCAGTCTGACGATGGCATGGTGATCGACTTTGGAGACATTAAGCAACTAGCACTAAAGAACCTGGTAGAGCCCTGGGACCATGCCTTTCTAGTCGCAAAACAGGATACCGTCTTGGTGAAATTCTTGGAGAGTTTGCCTAGTCACAAAACAGTGATCTTAGAGGATGTCCCCACCGTTGAGAATTTGGTGAAGTTTGCCTTTGATATCCTAGCCCCCATCTTTACAGCAGAAACCAAGGGACAGCTTGTGCTCAAGACAGTTCGTTTGTATGAGACCCCAAATTGCTGGGCCGACTATCACGCGCAGGGTGCTTAAGACCGGATGGTATCCATTCAGGACGAAGCCTTCATGCGTCTTGCCATCGAGCAGGCTAGATTGGCTGGTGCCCAAGGAGAGGTGCCCGTTGGTGCGATCTTAGTTCACCAAGAGCAAGTGATTGGGAGGGGGTTTAATCAGCCCATTACATTGCATGACCCCAGCGCTCATGCAGAGATGGTGGCTATTCGGGAAGCTGCAAAATCGCTTGAGAACTACCGACTTCCTGACTCTACCCTCTATGTCACCTTAGAGCCCTGCGCGATGTGTTGTGGTGCCATGCTTCATGCTAGAGTAAAACGTGTTGTGTTTGGTGCGGCGGATCCAAAAACCGGAATGGCTGGTAGT
>RFQL01000033.1 GCA_009924985.1 Burkholderiaceae bacterium
AACGGTGCGGATTCGGGCGCCGATCCCCGAAACGCTTTCGATGCCCTCAGTAATCAAGCGTGCTAATTTCTGGGTGGCACCATGCCGAGAGTAATACAAGACCAAAATTTCTGGGGAGCTCATGTGAAGCGTTTCCTTTGGAATTCAAGAGAGATTCCCATATGATACGGGCATGCAATTACCGTATTCTATCCAGCGTTGGATCCCTCTTGGCAAAGAGTTATGGGACCGCAACCAGCATTTGAGGCTCAATCAAGTATCGGCGAGTTTGGCCTTTACAACCATTCTCTCCTTAGTTCCCATCCTTACTGTGGGGTCGTATTTAGTATCCAATCTCCCTGGGGTGGTGGCACTCCGGGCCAGTGTACAAACGTGGTTACTCAAAAATTATTTTCCTGGGGGGATCAGTCAGCAAGTCGCCAATTACTTTGCCCAGTTTTCTGCAAAAGCAACAGGCCTCACCTTACTTGGCTCAATCGGATTGCTCGTGACAACGATTGTCACCATGATCGTGATTGAGCAGGCCTTTAATGAGATCTGGCAGGTTAAACAACGTAGACCATTTATGAAGAAGATGCTGATTTATTTGGCTGCGATGGTTATTGGCCCCTTACTGCTCGGCTTGGGGATTTATCTTAGTGGTGCCTTATTTGGATCAGCGAGCGGTTGGTTTCCAACGCTTTCAGCAGGCTTTAAGTTCATGAGTACGATCGTCCCCAGTCTTTTGGCCTTCATTGTTTTTACATTAGCCTACCGAATTTTGCCGTATGCCAAGGTAGAGTGGCGAGACGCATTGACCGGCGCACTCTTTGCAGGTCTGGCGTATGAACTCACAAAATTTGGCTTTGCCTTTTTTATTACCCAAGCCGCATTCTATAAGACAGTCTATGGCACGTTTGCAATCCTACCGTTGATGCTGATTTGGATTTACATCACCTGGTGGGTCACCTTAGCGGGCGCGGTGATTGTCGCGAATATGCCGACTATCCGGCAGAGTCTCATTCAGGAACGATTGCCCACCTAATGCCATAATGGAGTCATGTCCGGAAATACCTTAGGCCTTCTGTTCGCGGTCACCACCTTTGGTGAATCGCATGGCCCTGCGATTGGCGCGGTGGTCGATGGTTGCCCACCAGGAATGGCTCTTTCGGAGGCTGATATCCAAGGCGATCTGGATCGCCGTAAGCCAGGTACCTCTAGGCATGTGACCCAACGCAAAGAAGAAGACAAGGTTGAGATCCTGTCGGGGGTCTTTGAAGGTAAAACCACCGGCACACCCATTTGCTTACTGATCCGCAATACCGATCAACGCAGTCAAGATTATGGTGACATCTTGCAGACCTTCCGTCCTGGTCATGCGGATTACACCTATCACTATAAATATGGTTTTCGGGATCCGCGTGGCGGTGGCCGCTCTTCGGCCCGTTTAACTGCTCCCGTTGTAGCTGCCGCTGCCATTGCTAAAAAATGGTTGTGCGAGCAGCATGGCACCGAGATTGTGGCGCACATGAGTCAGTTGGGTGAGATTGCAGTTCCGTATGACGATGCAAAGCAGATTACACAAAACCCATTCTTTGCCGCCAACGCCAAGATCATTCCACAGCTTGAGGAATATATGGATGCTTTGCGTAAAGCAGGGGACTCGTGTGGGGCAAAGATTGAAGTGCGTGCCAGTAAAGTACCGATTGGCTTGGGCGAGCCACTGTTTGATAAGTTGGATGCCGATATTGCGTATGTGATGATGGGCATTAACGCGGTCAAGGGGGTTGAGATTGGTGCTGGTTTTGCAGTAATCAGTCAAAAGGGCAGCGAGCACGGTGATGAGATGCACCCAGATGGCTTTGCAAGTAATCATTCAGGGGGAACGCTTGGCGGTATCAGTACTGGCCAAGATCTTCGCATCTCGATTGCGATTAAGCCCACATCAAGCATTATGAGTCCCAAAGAGACCGTTGATATTAAGGGCCAACCCACCGTTATTCAGACTAAGGGTCGCCATGATCCCTGTGTCGGTATTCGTGCGGCACCGATCGCAGAGGCAATGTTAGCCTTAGTGTTGATGGATCATGCGTTACGTCACCGTGCACAATGTGGCGACGTTACGTTAAGTACTAGCGCGATTCCAGCCGCTCGTCCTCGCTAATTACTGAGCATGACAGCATCTTCCCGTTGGGCCTTTGGGGCCTTTTTCTTTTTGTACTTCGCCTACATTGGCTTGATGTCGCCTTATGCCAGTTTGTATTTTGCAGAGCTTGGCTTTGGGGCGATAGAAATTGCAGCCCTCATGTCGATGTTGCAGGTGACCCGAATTTTGGGACCTTTTTCGTGGGGTTGGCTCTCTGATTACTTATCGAATCGCGTCGGCATCATGCGCTTTTGCGCTGTCCTCGCCTGCGTTACCTTCGTAGCAATCTTTTATTTACAAGAATACATCTGTCTATTAATTTGGATGTTTGTCTTACACACCATCTTAAGTAGCATGGTGCCATTGGGCGAGGCAGCGACCGTGCATGCTTTATACAAAGATGAGTCTTTCTATCATCGCTATGGGCGTATACGTTTGTGGGGATCGATTGGATTTATCACCATGGTTTTAATTGCTGGAGAGATCTTTCAGTGGCAAGGTATTGTGATTTTTCCTTGGCTAGGCGTGGCAGTTCTGATTCTTCTTGTGATCAGTACGTTTTTCTTGCGAGAACCAAAGATTGAGCGCCAACCCTTGGCGCGTGGTGAGCTACGTTCGGTCCTTCGTAGACCTGAAGTGTGTTGGTTTTTGCTATCTGCTTTTGCAATGATCTTTGGGCACGCGGCATTGTATGTGTTCTATTCCCTTTATTTATTAGACCTTGGCTATAACAAGTTCCAGATTGGACTATTTTGGACTCTTGGAGTGCTCGCAGAAGTAATCTTCTTTTATTTTCAAAGCAAGGTCTTGGCGCGTTACTCGCCAACAGCCATGCTGCAAATGACTTTTGTGGTTGGCGTCATTCGCTTTGTGCTAATTGGCTACTTTGCCAGCACCAGTTTTTTAATTGTGGCGCAGCTGATGCATGCGGCAACCTTTGCAGCGCATCATAGTGCAAGCACTAAATTAATTCAGACTTGGTTTACAGGTCCTCTCCAGGCACGCGGTCAGGCTTTATTCACGACTGTGGCGTATGGGTTTGGGGGCACCTTGGGAGGCTTATGCGCAGGCTTGATTTGGGATCAATTGGGACCGAATCAAGTCTTTGGTATGGCGGCAGTTGCTTGTGCGCTCGCTGGTTTAGCGATTTATCAAGTCAAACCAAGTATGGTCAAGACCTAGTTACATCCCAGAGTAATTAGGACCGCCACCACCTTCAGGTGTGACCCAAACAATATTTTGAGTCGGATCTTTAATGTCGCAGGTTTTGCAATGCACGCAGTTCTGCGCATTGATTTGTAATTTAGGTTTACCTGCTACCTCGATATATTCATAAACACCTGCAGGGCAGTAGCGTTGTTCGGGGCCTGCGTAGACATCTAAATTGATGGCGACCGGCACATCCTGTTCTTTCAGGGTGAGGTGTGAGGGCTGATTCTCTTCATGGTTGGTGTTCGAAATAAATACCGAAGAGAGACGATCAAACGTGATTTTGCCATCTGGCTTTGGGTAATCAATCATTTGATGGAGTTTTGCCGGCTCAAGATATTCATAATCAGCCTTGCGTTGACGAATGGTCCACGGCACATTACCCCCGAAGAGTTTTTGTTCAATGCCGACCATCAGCGTACCCAGATACAAACCTTTAGACATCCATGACTTAAAGTTGCGCGCTTGTTTGAGTTCATCGTAAAGCCAACTGTTCTTAAATGCGCTGGGGTAGGCAGTGAGAATGTCGTTGGAGCGATTTTCAGAGAGAGCCGATAAGACCGCCTCGGCCGCGAGCATGCCCGATTTAATTGCGGCATGACTACCTTTGATGCGTGAGGCATTGAGATAGCCCGCATCGCAACCAATGAGAGCGCCTCCAGGGAAAACGGTCTGGGGCAAACTATTTAATCCTCCTGCCGTAATTGAGCGCGCACCGTAGGCAATGCGTTTACCGCCCTCAAAAGTAGGGCGAATCGCTGGATGTAGTTTATAGCGCTGGAATTCTTCAAAAGGACTTAAGTAGGGGTTGCGATAGGACAAACCAACCACCATACCAACGGCTACTTTGTTATCACCAAAGTGATACAAGAAAGAGCCACCATAGGTCTTGGAGTCCAAGGGCCATCCTGCAGTATGAATAACCAAACCTGTCTGATGATTCTGTGGAGAAACTTCCCAAAGCTCTTTGATGCCAAGACCATAGCTTTGTGGATCAGCACTTCGATCGAGTTGATATTGATGAATCAGCTCTTTACCAAGATGGCCGCGCGATCCCTCCGCAAAAAGGGTGTACTTAGCTCGGAGTTCCATGCCCAATTGAAATTGCTCAGTAGGCTCACCAGTTTTACTGACGCCCAGATTGCCGGTCGCAACTCCGCACACAGCCCCTTGAGTGTTGTACAAAATTTCGGCAGCAGCAAAGCCTGGGAAAATCTCAACCCCGAGGGTTTCTGCTTGTGTTCCTAACCAGCGTGTGAAATTACTCAAACTGAGGATGTAATTACCTTGATTACTAAAACACTGAGGTAAGAACAGATGGGGGACGGACAATGATCCGGTCTCGGTTAAGAAGGTGAACTCATCTTTGCTAACGGGCGTTTCGAGAGGGGCGCCTAGTTCTTGCCAATTTGGGATGAGCTCATTAAGCGCTCTTGGATCCATAATGGCGCCTGACAAAATATGCGCGCCGACCTCAGACCCTTTTTCAAGGACACAAACACTGAGTTCACACCCTTCCTGCTGCGCTAATTGCTTTGCCCGAATGGCCGCCGATAAGCCAGCAGGGCCACCACCCACAATGACCAGGTCGAAGTCCATGGCTTCACGAGGGCCATATTGCTGAAGTAGATCCTGGGGGTTCATGACTCTAGTTTAGTGCTTTTGGTAAATAATTTTGAGATCTAGAGCGGTTATCATTTAGCCTAAGTAATCCCTATTAAGAAAGAAAGTCAGACGTATGAACAAAATTTTTCCTAGTGCCCGTGCTGCTCTGCAGGATGTCCTCAAAGACGGGCAGACTCTCGCCGTTGGTGGATTCGGCTTATGCGGTATTCCAGAAGCCTTAATTGCGGCAGTGAAGGACCTAGGCGCTAAGAACCTAACGGCAATCTCTAATAATGCGGGTGTAGATAATTTTGGTTTGGGGATTTTATTGGCAACCCGTCAAGTAAAAAAAATGATTTCGTCGTACGTGGGCGAGAACAAAGAGTTCGAGCGGCAATACTTAGCGGGCGAATTGGAATTAGAGTTCACACCCCAAGGAACACTGGCTGAAAAATTGCGTGCTGGTGGTTGTGGTATCCCAGCATTCTTTACCAAAACCGGGGTCGGAACGATTGTGGCTGAAGGCAAGGATGTGCGTGAGTTTGATGGTGAGAAATACATCATGGAGCGCTCTTTGGTTTCAGACATCTCCTTGGTTAAGGCATGGAAGGCTGACAAAGCGGGTAATTTGGTCTATCGCCTCACTGCGCAGAACTTCAATCCGGTAGTTGCTATGGCTGGCAAGATAACCGTGGTTGAGGTGGAAGAGATTGTGGAGAATGGGCAATTAGAGCCTGCTCAAATTCATACACCGAGTATCTATGTTCACCGTATTGTGCTGAACACAAAGCCTGAGAAGCGTATTGAGCAGCGCACATTGACGCAAGCCTAATTAACCTGAATTAAGTAGAGGAATGAATCATGCCTTGGAGTAGAGATGAAATGGCGGCCCGCGCTGCTAAAGAGTTACAAGATGGTTTTTATGTCAATCTTGGCATTGGTATGCCAACCCTTGTGGCCAATCATGTACCAGATGGGATGGAAGTCTGGTTGCAATCGGAAAATGGCCTCTTAGGCATTGGCCCATTTCCGACCGAGGCACAAGTGGATGCGGACATGATTAATGCAGGCAAGCAAACAGTAACCACCTTGCCCGGTTCAGCGATCTTTTCATCGGCTGATTCCTTTGGCATGATTCGCGGTGGCAAGATTAATATTGCAATCCTCGGCGCGATGCAAGTGAGTGAACATGGTGATCTTGCCAACTGGATGATTCCGGGCAAGATGGTGAAGGGTATGGGCGGTGCGATGGATTTAGTAGCCGGTGTAAAGCACGTGGTAGTTTTAATGGAGCACGTTGCCAAGAAAAAAGATGGCAGTGAAGAAATCAAAATTTTGCCTAAATGTACCTTGCCATTGACCGGTCTCGGTGTAATTAATCGCATCATCACCGATCTTGGAGTACTAGATATCACCTCGAAGGGGCTGAAGCTAGTGGAGTTAGCGCCGGGCGTTAGCAAAGAAGAAATTCAGGCAAAGACGGGTGCGCCAATCGATCTTAGTGCGGTGCATTGAACGCCGAATACTTACACGCGCATAAACGTGGGGATGCTGAACATGCCCACGCAGTAACAGGACGTGCCCAGCGCTGGCTGTGGATTGCTTTATTTCTGACCCTTGGCTTCTCAGCGGTTGAGCTGATTGCAGGCTTGTGGTCTAGTTCTCTTGCATTGATCTCGGATGCTGGTCATATGGTGACCGATGCAGCCGCCCTAGGCTTGGCCTTACTGGCCCAGTTCATCGCCAAACGCCCACCCTCAGCAAAACATTCTTTTGGTTTTGGTCGCGCTGAGGCACTCGCTGCATTTGTGAACTGCATGGTGATGTTGGGCTTAGTGCTTTGGATCATCATCGAAGCCATTAGCCGCATTCAGGATCCGCACCCAGTAGCTGGGTTGACTGTAACGATTGTGGCTGCCATCGGCTTGTGTGTAAACCTTCTGGTGGCGTGGTCTCTATCGCGCGATAAGAAGAGCGTGAACACGCGAGCCGCCTTGATTCATGTGATAGGTGATCTTCTCGGATCGATTGCCGCATTTGTATCGGGCGTAGTCATCCAATTAAGTGGATGGATGCAAATTGATCCATTGCTCTCGATCTTTGTTTCTCTACTTATTCTGAAATCAACCCTCTCGATCCTTAAAGAGTCTTATCACTTTCTCATGGAAGGTGTGCCGCTTCACATCGATTATGTCAAGGTAGGCCACGATCTCATGGCGATTGATGGTGTAGTGACCGTTCATGATCTGCATGTTTGGGAGATGAGTCCAGGTCATCCTGCATTAATTGGTCACGTTGAAGTGAAGCAAATGAAGCAGTGGCCAAAGATCCTAGAAAAAGTATCAGCCATGTTGCGTGAGACCCATGGTATTGATCACATTACCTTGCAGCCAGAAGAGGCAGGCAAACAAGAGTTAGAGCCCATTCCTACTCATGGAGAGAAGGCTCGTCACTCTGCGCTCTTGAGTAAAGAGCATCATGGTCATACAGACTATGTAGCATGCACCAGTCCCGCAGGAACGCACCGCATGGCATACCATGCTTGGGGCGATCCAGGTAATCCCAGTGTCTTGTATTGCGTGCATGGCTTATCGCGACGCGGCAGTGATTTTAGGGTGATGGCCGAGGCTTTGTGCGATCGATATTATGTAGTGTGCCCTGATATTGTTGGCCGCGGAGACTCTGACTATCTCACAAATTCCATGTTCTATGCGATTCCGCAATATGTTAGTGATATGGCGAGCCTCAGTAGTAAGTTGGGTGTGGAAAAGGTGAACTGGTTTGGAACCTCGATGGGTGGCTTGATTGGCATGGTGTATGCCGCAATGCCTGGAAACGCAGTAAGACGCTTGCTGCTGAATGATGTGGGCCCCCGAATTGAAGCAGCCGCACTAATTCGGTTGGCGAGTTATGTGGGCAAACCATTCTCGTATGTCAATCGCCATATCGCGCTCGAGAAATTAAACTCCATCTGCGCACCATTTGGTAAACATACCGATAGCGAGTGGGAGTTACTGAATGGCCCCATGCTCATGCAAAAGAATGAACAATGGATCTTGCATTATGACCCTGCAATTGCGGTACCGTTTGCTTCCGTAACTCCAGCGATTGCCAAAGCGGGCGAGTTGGCGATGTGGCAGAGTTTTGAGAGTATCGCCTGCCCCATATTGATTGTCCGGGGTGCCGACTCCGATTTATTATCTCGAGAGACAGTGACCGAGATGCGCGCGCTCAATCCCAAGGCTAGCAGTATTGAGATCCCCAATACTGGTCATGCCCCTGCATTTATTAAGGCCGAACAGATTGATATTGCACGCCAGTTTTTCCTATAGTTGTTCTTAGGAACCTTTATTCCGTAAATCACGTGCCTAGTCCAGACCACCCCAGCAACGTTACTGGTGTTCATCAGGGTTCCCAAAGGCATGATGCTTGGTTTGGCGAATCTCTAGAGCAGCACTCACATGAAGTTGCAGTCATTTTGCAGGACTTACATCTAGACGAGGCAACGCTGAAAGCCGCAGAGCATCTTCATAGCACCCTTGGCAAGGATGCATTGATCAAACAAATCGGCCAAGATGCCGGTGATTTACTCATTGGCTACCGTGGCTTACGTCAAGCTCAGGCTAAGCTAATGAAGCAAGATGGCGTTAGTAACGTTACTGGCCAAGAAGAGATCTTACGTAAGATGTTGCTCGCCTTTGGGAATGATCTGCGCGTTGTGTTGATCTACCTTGCATCCCGTCTACAAACTCTGCGTTGGATTGCTAAAAGTCGTTTATCTGCATCACCCGCTTGGGCGCAAGAGATCTTAGACATTGATGCCAGCCTTGCCAATCGTTTAGGGATTTGGCAAATGAAATGGGAGATGGAGGATTTAGCCTTTCGGGTACTTACACCCACAACCTATAAAGAGATCGCTGGCTTACTCGACTCCAAGCGGGTGGAGCGCGAGCAATTTATTGTTGATGTGATTGCCCGATTAAATCAAGAACTAGGGCTTGCGCACATTACAGCCGATGTTCAAGGCAGACCCAAGCATATCTACAGTATCTGGAAGAAGATGCAAGGCAAGTCCTTGGAGTTTGCCAACTTGTATGATGTGCGCGCTTTTCGGATCTTGGTTGATGATGTCAAGGCTTGCTATGCCACATTAGGATTGGTGCATAACCTATGGCAACCGGTGCCTCGTGAGTTTGATGATTACATTGCTCGCCCCAAACCTAATGGATATCAATCCTTGCACACAGTGGTCATAGACGAGCAGGGTATTGCCTTTGAGATTCAAATTCGTACACAAGAGATGCATCGACAGGCCGAGTACGGTTTGGCTGCACACTGGCGCTATAAAGAGGGTGATTACTCCGCAGATACAAAAGACTTAGGCACGCACAGTGCAGAAGTGGCTTACGAACGACAGATTGCCTGGACTAGGCAGCTGATCTCCTGGAAAGAAGATGCCTGGGAGCAACTCAAGCATCACGAGATCGATGACCACATCTACGTACTGACTCCCTTGGGTAAAGTGATCTCCTTAGAAAAAGGCTCATCACCCATTGATTTTGCCTACGCGGTGCATACCGATCTTGGTCATCGTTGTCGTGGAGCGCGCATTGATGGGGCAATGGCGCCGCTAGATACTGCCTTGAGCAATGGCCAGACCGTAGAAATCATTTCTGTGAAGCAGGGCGGACCATCACGCGATTGGCTTCATCCAGAGCGTGGCTATCTACGATCACAACGGGGCCGTGCACGTGTGCGTGCTTGGTTTAATGCCCTCGATGATGAGGCGAGTCAAGGCTCTCCAAAGCATATTGAGAGCAAAACGGAGAAGCAGACTGACAAGCCTCCAGCTGACGATATTCAAATCAAGCCCCGTCAGAGCAAGGCGAATCAAAGTGGTGATGTCTTGGTAGTGGGCGTTGATTCTTTATTGACTCAATTGGCAAAGTGTTGCCGACCTGTGCCGCCCGATCCGATTGCGGGCTTTGTAACCCAAGGTCGTGGGGTATCGATTCATCGCAGAAGTTGTAAAACATTCAAGGCATTGCTCGAGCGTGCCCCTGAGCGGGTTATCCAAACCGCTTGGAGTGCGAAACTCGACCCAGAGCAAGGCGCTGGTAAGGATCGTGTCTTTCCTGCTGATTTAGCAATTACTGCATTAGATCGACCTGAGCTAATGCGTGAGCTCTTTGAAATTACCTCCAAGATTGGTGTGCATGTGATCGATCTCAAAAAATCAGTTCGCAAGGGCTTAGCCCAGATCCAAATGACCATTGAGATACAGAACACCGAAGCCTTACGACTCATACAAACTGGCCTTGAGAGTCTGCGGGGAGTCACGGAAGTGCGCCGGCGGTGATAAACTCTTGATCTATATAGGCTCGTAGCTCAGCTGGTTAGAGCACCACCTTGACATGGTGGGGGTCGTTGGTTCGAGTCCAATCGAGCCTACCAACGATAGAGAAGTAAAGAGATGTAATTGGTATGCGCGTTGTGCTCATTTAGTTTGGGACGAACGCGCATTCTTATTTATACGCAGTCGTTTTGATGGAGCAGGTATGGTGGTAATTACTCTTCCAGATGGGTCCAAGCGCGAGTTTGCTGCGCCGGTCACCATTACAGAAGTTGCCCAAAATATTGGGAGTGGTCTAGCTAAAGCAGCCTTAGCAGGATCGGTCGATGGTCGCTTAGTCGATCTGAGTCACACAATTGATCATGATGTGCAACTAGCCATCATCACCGATAAAAATCCTGAGGGCTTGGAGATTATTCGCCATTCAACGGCGCATTTGCTCGCCTATGCAGTGAAGGAGTTGTTTCCAGACGCACAGGTCACGATTGGGCCGGTGATTGATAATGGCTTCTATTACGACTTCTCTTACCATCGACCCTTCACTCCTGATGATCTAGTTGCTCTTGAGAAAAAGATGGCGGAGTTGGCCAAGAATGATGAGCCTGTGGTTCGTCAAGTGATGCCACGCGATCAGGCGGTTGAGTTCTTTAAGAAGCAGGGCGAGCTCTATAAGGCAGAAATTATTGCCAGCATTCCGCAAGGCGAAGATGTATCGCTTTATACCGAAGGAAGGTTCACGGATCTTTGCCGAGGTCCGCACGTCCCATCCACTGGTAAGTTGAAGGTATTCAAGCTCATGAAGCTGGCCGGTGCGTATTGGCGTGGTGATAGCAAGAACGAGATGTTGCAACGTATTTATGGCACTGCATGGACCAAGAAAGAAGATCAAGACGCCTATTTGCATATGCTGGAAGAGGCGGAGAAGCGCGATCATCGGCGCCTTGCTAAACAGTTAGACCTCTTTCATTTTCAAGATGAAGCGCCTGGCTTAGTCTTTTGGCATCCTAAGGGTTGGGCGATTTGGCAAGAGGTCGAGCAGTACATGCGTCGTGTTTATCAACGCGAGGGCTATAACGAGGTCAAGGCGCCACAAATTCTAGATCGTGGTCTGTGGGAGAAATCGGGTCACTGGGATAACTACAAAGAGAACATGTTCACGACCGAGTCTGAGAACAGAGCATATGCATTAAAGCCCATGAACTGCCCTGGCCATGTACAGATCTTTAATTCAGGCTTGCATAGTTATCGAGAGTTGCCATTGCGCTTTGGCGAGTTTGGCCAATGCCATCGCAATGAACCCTCTGGGGCTTTGCATGGCTTAATGCGTGTGCGTGGCTTTACTCAAGATGATGGTCATATTTTTTGTACCGAAGATCAGATTCAGTCTGAGGTAGCCGCCTTTGATCAAGCGGTACGTGCTGTGTATGCTGATTTTGGTTTTACGGAAGTTGCTGTGAAGTTAGCCTTACGCCCAGCAAAACGGGTTGGTGATGATGCAATATGGGATAAAGCCGAAGCTGCTTTGCGCGGAGCACTAAAGGCATCCGGACAAACGTGGGAAGAGTTACCCGGTGAGGGTGCGTTTTATGGTCCTAAGATTGAGTATCACCTCAAAGACTCGATTGGGCGTTCTTGGCAATGCGGCACGATGCAGGTTGATTTCTCCATGCCAGCGCGATTGGGAGCGGAATATGTGGCTGAGGACAATAGCCGCAAAGTACCCGTCATGCTCCACCGAGCCATCGTGGGTTCCTTAGAGCGTTTTATCGGGATTTTGATTGAAAATCATGCTGGCGCCATGCCTGTTTGGCTAGCCCCAACCCAAGCAATTGTCTTAAATATCTCTGAAAATTCGGCTGAATATGCCCATAAAGTTCAGCAATTGCTGAAAAAACAAGGGTTTAGGGTCGAGTCAGATTTGCGAAATGAGAAAATTACGTATAAAATACGCGAGCACGCATTACAAAAACTGCCTTATTTGCTAGTTGTTGGCGATAAAGAGCGTGAAAGTAATATGGTGGCCGTTCGTGCCCGTGGCGGAGTGGATCTAGGGGTTATGCCGCTAGACACCTTTGTCACCCGACTCCAGCAGGATATTTCCCAGAAAGTCGGACCCGAGCCTAGCTAGGGGGTGTGATGGCTTTTTATTGTTTTTAGAGAGGAATTAGAAGATCGCTACTGAAAAATTGCAACGCATTAACCAGGAAATTACTGCTCCTGAAGTGCGTTTGATAGGGTCCGATGGCAGTGCTGTCGGTGTAGTTAAGTTGAACGAAGCCTTACGGTTGGCAGAAGAAGAAGATACCGACTTAGTCGAGATTGCTCCGAATGCCGAACCACCCGTTGTCCGCATCATGGACTTCGGTAAGTTCAAGTACCAAGAAGCCAAGCGTTTGCACGAAGCAAAGCTCAAGCAAAAGGTGATTCAGGTGAAGGAAGTTAAATTTCGACCTGGAACCGATGACGGCGACTATGGTGTGAAGCTACGCAATTTGATCCGCTTTTTGGAAGATGGTGATAAAACAAAGATTACGCTGCGATTTCGGGGTCGAGAAATGGCTCACCAAGAAATCGGAGTCAAGATGTTAGACCGGCTCAAAATTGATTTAGAGCCGTATGGTCAAGTCGAGCAGTTTCCGAAGATGGAAGGCCGACAAATGGTGATGGTCTTAGCACCCGCCAAGAAGAAGTAAGAGTTTGCAGTAGAAGTAAGTAGTACCTAGTAGCGCTCTATCGGTACAGGAAGAGCAACCGTCGGTTGCCACCGCAGGCGCACAGAGAACGAAAAGGGAGCAGTCATGCCCAAAATGAAGACCAAAAGTGGCGCAGCGAAGCGCTTCAAGGTCCGCGCAAGTGGATCCATCAAACGAGGACAGGCGTTCAAGCGTCACATCCTCACCAAGAAAACCACCAAGAACAAGCGTCAACTGCGTGGTTCCGCCCCTGTTGCGAAAGCCGACGTTAAGTCGATTCGCTCCATGTTGCCTTACGCTTAAATCTTAGGAGAACACTATGCCAAGAGTAAAACGTGGGGTTACAGCAAGAGCCCGTCATAAAAAAGTTACCGATGCCGCAACTGGTTATCGTGGACGTCGTAAAAATGTATTCCGTATTGCTAAAGAAGCGGTCATGCGCGCGGGGCAATATGCGTATCGCGATCGTCGCAACAAAAAGCGCGTATTCCGTGCACTCTGGATTGCCCGTATTAATGCTGCCGTACGTGAGCATGACATGACCTATAGTGTGTTCATGAATGGCATGAAGAAGGCATCGATTGAACTCGATCGCAAAGTACTCTCTGATATGGCCGTGTTTGACAAAGAAGCGTTTGCTGCTTTGGTAACACGTGTTAAATCTGCTGTAGTACAAGCGTAAGTCTTCACAGCCATGGTTTCTCTCGACCAACTTGTCGAGGATGCCAAACGCGATTTCTCCAAGGCCAGCGATCCCGCTGCTTTGGAGGATGCAAAAGCTCGGTATCTCGGTAAATCAGGCTTGCTCACCGAGCGCTTAAAAGCGCTCAGTGGCATGTCGCCTGATGAGCGCAAGACCGCCGGCGCACAAATTAATCAAGCCAAGACTGCGGTTGAAGATGCTCTGAATGCACGGCGTCAAGCACTGGCTGACCAGGTCTTACATGCCCGTTTAGCTGCAGAGTCCATCGACGTCTCCTTGCCCGGAAGAGGGCAAGCCGTTGGAAGCTTACATCCTGTCATGCGCACATGGGAGCGCGTGGAGACCATTTTTCATTCGATTGGCTTTGATGTTGCCGATGGTCCCGAGATTGAGACCGATTGGTTTAACTTCACAGCACTCAATAGCCCTGAGAACCATCCCGCTCGTTCGATGCAAGATACCTTTTATATTGATGGCAAAGATGCTACGGGCAAGCCCTTGCTTTTGCGAACACACACCAGTCCGATTCAGGTGCGCTATGCCAGTGAGCATGTAAAACGATATGGTCAAGAGAGCATGCCACCCATTAAGGTGATTGCGCCTGGGCGCACCTATCGCGTGGATAGTGATGCTACTCACTCGCCCATGTTTCATCAAGTAGAAGGTTTGTGGATTGCTGAACATGTCTCCTTCGCTATACCGACTTCTTGCGTACCTTCTTTGAGACCAATGAACTGCAGGTACGCTTTAGACCATCGTATTTCCCATTCACAGAACCGTCTGCTGAAATTGATATGGCCTTTGGTAGCGGCAAGTTAGCAGGACGCTGGCTAGAGATCTCGGGTGCAGGGCAAGTTCATCCCAATGTCTTACGCAATATGGGGATTGATCCAGAGCGCTACATGGGCTTTGCCTTTGGTTCAGGTTTAGAGCGTCTCACGATGTTGCGCTATGGCATTGATGATTTGCGCCTTTTCTTTGATAACGATCTGCGCTTTTTAGCGCAATTTCCGGCTTAGTTCTGATATGCAATTTTCTGAGTCCTGGTTACGTCAGTTTGTAAATCCTGCGATCGATAGTAAGGCTTTGGGCCATGCAATGACCATGGCTGGATTAGAGGTTGAAGAGCAACGCTCAGTTGCACCGCCTTTTAGTAAAGTTGTCGTTGCAGAAATTATTTCAGCTGAGCAGCATCCCGATGCAGATCGCTTACGAGTATGTCGTGTGAACGCAGGCCCTAGTTTTGAGAACCTTCAAATTGTGTGCGGTGCTCCGAATGCGCGTGCCGGTATTAAGATCCCATGTGCACTTGTTGGCGCTGAGTTATCACCCGCAGAAGAGGGTGGTAAGCCAATTCAGATTAAGGTTGGCAAATTACGTGGCGTTGAAAGTAATGGCATGCTGTGCTCGGGTCGAGAGCTTGGTTTGGGTGATGATCACGCTGGCATTCTGGAGTTGCCTGCGGATGCCCCATTAGGTCAAAACGTGCGGGAGTATTTAAAGCTAGATGATCAGATCTATACCATTAAGCTTACCCCTAATAAAGCAGATTGCTTATCGATTATTGGCTTAGCACGTGAGGTCGCCGCAATTACGGGAGCAGCCCTGTGCATCCCCAAAGGTAAGACGTTCACCACCAACATCAATGATCGCTTACCCGTTCAGATTGAAGCCCCAGAACTCTGCGGTCGCTTTGCAGGACGGGTGATTAAGGGGGTCAATGTTAAAGCGAAGACTCCGGAGTGGATTGTGCAGCGCTTAGCGCATGCTGGGCAACGGAGCATCTCACCACTGGTGGACTTGTCCAACTATGTCATGTTGGAGATGGGTCAACCAAATCATGTATTTGATCTTGATCGTATTCAAGGTGGGCTAGTGGTTCGCTGGGGTAAGCCAGGCGAGAGCCTGAAGTTATTAAATGAGCAAACGGTTGAACCTGTGCCCGACTCGTCTGTAGCCGCATTGAAAGTGGGTGTAGTTGCTGATGCGTCTGGTCCGATTAGCCTTGCCGGAATCATGGGCGGTGATAGTACTGCAGTTAGCGATACAACCCAAAATATTTATGTGGAAGCAGCATTCTGGTGGCCAGTTGCCATTGCAGGACGTGCTCGGCGGTTTAATTTCACGACGGATGCTGGACACCGTTTTGAACGTGGCGTTGATCCGCAAGGAACTATTGCGGCTTTGGAGTATCTAAGCGGACTCATTGTGCAAGTCTGCGGTGGTCAGCTCGGACCAATTGATGATCAGATCAAACAATTGCCAGAGCGCAAACCGGTCATGATGCGGCTAGCGCGTGCTGAAAAAGTCATTGGTATCCCGCTGACTGTTGCGATTGTGAAGGATCTGTTTGAGCGTCTCGGCCTGGAGTTCTCGGTATCGGGAGAGCATCAAAATACTGTATTTACAGTCAAGCCCCCGAGCTATCGTTTTGATCTTGAGATCGAAGAGGATCTCATCGAGGAAGTGGCCCGTCTATATGGCTTTGAGAACATTCCCCATCATCCGCCCAAGGCAGAGCTCAAGATGAGCGCTCCCCCCGAAGCAATGCGTAGCATACACACAATACGCCATCGTTTAGCGGGCGAGGGCTATCAAGAGGTAGTCAATTTTGGGTTCATCGATAGCCAAACCGAATCCCAAATGGGTCAAGCCCATCCGATTGCAATCCTCAATCCGATCGCCGGTCAGTTTGGAGTAATGCGCAGTAATTTATGGGGCGGCTTACTCCATAATTTACGCAGCAATCTCAATCGAGGTGCAAACCGAGCTCGCTTATTTGAGATTGGCCGTGTCTTTCAACGGGATTCCAACGCGATAGATCAACCAGGAGTCGTTGCAGGCTTTATTCAGAACAAACAATTAGGTGGTTTAGCCTACGGTTTTGTAAACCCCGAGCAGTGGGCCGAAAGTAATCAGTTGGCCGATTTCTTTGATGTAAAGGGTGATCTGCAGCGTGCTTTTAACCCATTACAGATTCATACAAAGATGTCAGCGACCCCGCATCCTGCATTGCATCCAGGTCGGTCTGCTCAAATCTATCTTGCGCAACAAGCAATTGGTTGGATTGGTGAGCTGCACCCTGCATTACAACAGACCTATGAGCTAGCCAATGCCCCAGTCTTGTTTGAGATCCATTGGGATGCGATCACCCAGATTGGTTTACCAGCACCGAGCGAGATTAGTAAGTTTCCTGCGGTGCAACGTGATATTGCTGTCGTTGTGAAGCAGTCGGTTCCAGCACAAAGCCTCATCGAGAACATGTTGGCCAAGAAGCAACCCTACCTGATTAAAATTGAGTTGTTTGATGAGTTTCGTCCTCAAAAAGAGAGCGCTTCGATGGCCTCCGATGAGAAAAGTCTTGCTTTTAGGCTCACCTTAGTCAATGATCAAGAGACCTTGCAGGATGCGCAAGTGGAAGCGGTTGTTCATGCCTTGTTAAGTGCTTTAGAAAAAGATTGTGCGGCCCGTTTACGTTAGTGGCTTAGTAAATTTGTTATATTTATCATTCAATTAAGACAACCTGTACGAAAAGAGTATCGATATGACTGCGAACAATCAAACGGTTACAAAGAACGAACTCTCGGAAGCTTTATTTGATCAAGTAGGCCTTAATAAGCGCGAAGCCAAAGACATGATTGATGCCTTTTTTGATCGTATTGGCCAAACCTTAGAGGCTGGTGTCGAAGTAAAGATTTCAGGCTTTGGCAATTTCCAGTTACGCAATAAAACTGCCCGGCCTGGACGCAATCCAAAAACTGGAGAGATGATTCCGATTGCAGCGCGTCGTGTAGTGACATTCCACGCCAGTCAAAAGCTGAAGGACGCAGTCGAGTCCCATGCTGAGAACCAAAACAGAGTTTGATCCAAAAGCGGACAGTCTGCCGCTTTTGCCCCCAATCCCTCACAAGCGGTATTTCACGATTGGCGAGGTTGGAGAGTTGTGCGGTGTAAAGCCCCACGTATTGCGTTATTGGGAACAAGAATTCGATCAATTGCGCCCTCAAAAAAGACGGGGTAATCGCCGGTATTACCAACACCATGAGGTTGTTCTAATCCGGCAGATCCGCACCCTTCTCTATGAAGAGGGATTTACGATCAGTGGCGCAAAAAACCGCCTTGATGAAAGCAAGACCTCATTACGTTTGCGTGAAGAGTTGCTCGAGGTGCTTCAAGTCTTAAGCCGCTGAGCTACAATTTACTTTTTCGTCGGGGCGTAGCGCAGCCTGGTAGCGTACTTGCATGGGGTGCAAGTGGTCGGAGGTTCAAATCCTCTCGCCCCGACCACTAATAATGAGGAGTCATCATGCACCCATTTCATTTGGCATTTCCCGTAGATAACTTAAAAGACGCTAGAGCATTTTATGGCGGGCTCCTAGGTTGCCCAGAAGGACGAAGCTCGGATGAGTGGATCGATTTCAATCTATTCGGACATCAAATTGTGGCTCATTTAGCGCATGGGGAGGCACAAAACGACGTGCATTCTGATGTGGATGGTAAGAAAGTGCCAGTGCGACATTTTGGGATTGTGTTATCGATGTCGGAGTGGGAAGCGATGGCCGATAAATTAAAGAAAGCTGGCACCCAATTTGTGATTGAGCCCTATATTCGGTTTAAGGGCGAAGTGGGTGAGCAGGCCACCATGTTTTTTCTAGATCCATCTGGAAATGCGATCGAGTTTAAGGCCATGGCCCATCCTGATCGATTATTCGCAGTAATGAGTAAAACCTATTTCGGACTTGAAATTCCCTTCCTAGATTTTCTTGGGGTGGAGCCCGAGTTTGCCGAAAATGGACATTCTAGGATTCGTCTACATTTGCGCCCAGAGTTATTGAATAGTTTTCATGTTGCTCACGGCGGTGTCGTGATGTCGATCCTGGATTTTGCAATGGCAGCAGCGGCTCGTAGCTCCCACGAACATATCTTAGGCGTGATTACCATTGACATGACCACTAACTTCCTTCGCCCCTCCAAAGGGATATTAATTGCCGAAGGAAAAGTTTTAAAAGCGGGTAGTACCGTTAATTATTGTGAGGGCAGTATTTTTAATGAAGCAGGGCAGT